>DASYAQ010000475.1:0-1829 GCA_036501225.1 Caulobacteraceae bacterium
GTCGCCGACGGTACGACCTCTCGGCGCCGCCCCGCGCCGCATGCTGACAAAAGCTGACGCAGCGATTGGCTATGCCTGGCGCAGAAAGAGGAGCCGCCATGCCGTTCGACGCAATCGCCGGCGTTCGCCCGCGCCAAGGCCAGGTCGTGAGCGACCTCGGGCTGCTGCGCGGCCAGGGGTCACCGTCGCCAGGAGCCGGTTTCGGGTTTAGGGCCATGCGCGGTTACGACTCATCCCCGATGCCCCAAGCGGTCGAACCCACGGCTGCGTCGGCGCCGATCCGTCTGGCGCGCGAACCGCACTTCCGCCTGGGCGCGCTGCTGATCAAGCCGTCGCTGCTGGAGGTTTCAACCGGTCCGCGCCGGCGGATGCTGGAGCCGCGGGTGATGCAGGTGCTGGTGGCGCTGGCGCGGATGGACGGTCAGGTGGTTACGCGCGACGAACTGATCGAGGCCTGCTGGGCCGGCCGCATCGTCGGCGAAGACGCCATCAACCGCTGTATCGGCCGCCTGAGGCGTCTGGCCGAAACCTTCGAGGGCGGCTTTTCCATCGAGACCGTGCCGCGCGTCGGCTATCGGCTGAATGCAGCCGCGGCTGGCGAGCCGGCAACGCTTCCGCGGCCTCCCGCATTCGCCCGCAGCCTTCGCGCCGCCTTCGCATTCGCCGCGGCGGCCCTGGCGATCGGAGTCGGGGCCGCGCTGACCGCGCGCTAGCACTTGGGATCGCCATGGTGGGCCCGCCGATCTCGCGGCGAGCCCGCTGGCGATCCTGGTTCGACGACTAGCGGCACCAATGGTGGTGATGGGTCCAGCCGCAGTGTCGGTGGTGATGATCCCAGCCCCAGGGATGGGCCGACGCCGTGGAGGCGCTGAGGGCGACGGCGCCCAGGACGAACAGCGAAACAACAACTTTCTTCATGGAAATCTTCCTCAGGTGTGTGGGCGCGGCTCAAGGCGATTTTTGCATGGCTCCCGACCGCGCTCCCTGATCAACGCGGAGCTTGCTGAAAGGTCGCAGAATTAACTGGAACCATTTTTGATCGACAAATTCACTGGCGTTTGGGTGGGTTTGCTGTATGCACCGCGCCGGGCCACGCCCTCCCAACGGGGCGCTGCTCATCTGCAAGGATGGGAGTTAAAAATGCATAATCTCGCCAAGCCGGCGATGCGCCCGGCTCGCCCTCAATTCTCCTCGGGACCCACGGTCAAACACCCCGGTTGGCGGCTTGAAAACCTGCAAGCCGCGCCGCTCGGCCGCTCGCACCGCTCCAAGATCGGCAAGGGTCGGCTGAAGGAGGCCATCGACCGCACCCGCGAGGTGCTGGAGGTGCCCGACGACTTCCTGATCGGCATCGTGCCGGCCTCCGACACCGGCGCGGTCGAGATGGCCATGTGGTCTATGCTTGGCCCGCTGCCGGTTCAGGTCGCGGCCTGGGAAAGCTTCTCGAAGGACTGGGTGGTCGATGTGATCGACCAGCTGAAGCTGCCCAAGGCCGAGGAACTGACCGCGCCGTTCGGCCAGCTGCCGGACCTTTCCAAGGTGCGCCCCGACGCCGACCTGGTGTTCGCCTGGAACGGCACCACTTCGGGCGTGCGCGTGCCGAACGCCGACTTCATCGCCGCCGACCGCAAGGGTATCGTCATCTGCGACGCCACCAGCGCCGCCTTCGCGCAGAAGCTCGACTGGGCCAAGCTCGATGTGGTCACCTATTCCTGGCAGAAGGTGCTGGGCGGCGAAGCGGCCCACGGCATGCTGATCCTGTCGCCGCGCGCCGTCGCCCGGCTGGAAAGCTACAGCCCGCCCTGGGCCCTGCCGAAACTCTTCCGCAT
>DASYAQ010000476.1:0-9736 GCA_036501225.1 Caulobacteraceae bacterium
GAGTACCGGCTGATGCTGCAGCGCTTCGCGCCCGATCACTTCGAGTTCTGGTAAGCCCGCATGACGCTCGATTTCACAGGCCGCACCGCGCTGTTCGTCGGCGGCCCAAGCGCGCTGTGCGGCGCGTTGGCCGAGCGGCTCTCGGAGCGAGGCGCGGCCGTGTTTGGCGATGTGATCGGCGACGGCCGCCCGGCGCCGGAAACGGGCCAGCTAGACATCCTGGTGATCAACGGCCAGATCGGGGCCGGCCCGGCGAGATCAGCGGCGCTGGCCGAGAGCGTTGGTGTCGACCTCGGCTCACGCCTCGGCCAAATCGCACGGGCCCTGGACCTCGCCTTGCCCCTCATGCGGGCGAAAGGCTACGGCCGCGTGCTCAGCGTCGCCCCGGCGGCCGGCGCCTTCGGGTCGGCCGCCGATCCGGCCGGCGCGGCGTTGGCCGGCGCGTTGCAGGCTTTGATGAAAAGTCTGGCCGCGGGCCATCTGGGCGCAGACCTTTGCGTCAATACGCTGTCGCCGCTCGTGGACAGCGCGATGACCGCCGCGTTTTTCGACGCCATCCCGACGCTGGACGGGAGCTGTTTCGATCCCGAGGCCCCGCTGGCGCTGGCGCTCCACCTTTGCCACGAGGCCTGCGCGGTCACGGGCGAGAACTTCAGCGCCGGGGCCGGGCGTTTCGCGCGCATCTTCCAGGCGACCGCACCCGGACTCTTCCAGCCCGGACTTGGCGAGGAGCAGATCGAGGCCAACCTCGCCGCGATCTTGAACCCCGAGGGCTACATCGTTCCACGCGATGCGCCGGACGAGCTCGTGCTGGTGGCCGTGTGACGGCGTCGCTCTGACCGAAAATGTCCCCCCGCCGGCGCCTGTTGCTGACCTGTCAGCATCGCGCCGCGACGCTCAGGATGGCGCCGATACGCGCGCGGAAGGCGGCAAGACCATGCATCACATCACTTACCCGTCGGCCTCATGAGCGGCGGGCGCCTCGAAGGCCGGGCCGCGGTGGTCACCGGCGGCGCCAGCGGCATCGGCTATGAGACCGCGCGGCGGTTTCTGCACGAGGGCGCCAGCGTCCTGATCGGCGACTATAACGGCGAGGCCGGTTCGGCCGCCGCCTCGCGCCTCGAAGCCGAAGGGTTCGGCGGCCGCGTCCGCTTCATGCGCGCGGACGTCTCGGCGGAGGCCGATGTCGAAGCCCTGATGAGTGGGGCGGTCGAAGCCTTTGGCCGGCTGGACATCGCCTTCAACAACGCCGGCATTGTCGGCGCGATCGGGCCGATCGTCGAGACCGAAGTGGAGCACTGGGACGCCACCTTCGCGGTGATGGTGCGGGGCGTCTTCCTGGGCGTGAAACACGCCGCCCGCATCATGATGGCCAGAGGCGGCGGGTCGATCATCAACACCGCCTCGATCGCGGGTCTGTCGACCGGCGCGCCGCCCACGGCCTATTCCGCCTGCAAGGCGGCGGTGATCAGCCTCACCCGCAACGCCGCCAATGAACTCGCCGAGCATCGCATCCGGGTCAACGCCGTCTGTCCGGGGATCATTTTCACGCCGTTGATGCATCATGGCCGCGAAGAACTCGCCGAGGCCGTGGTCCGGGACATCCAGCCCTGGCCCGATCGGGGCGAGCCGCACCATGTGGCCAGCGCCGTGCTCTATCTGGCCAGCGACGACAGCGGCTTCGTCACCGGCGAGGCCCATGCGGTCGATGGCGGCTATCTCGCCAACGGCTTGCTGCGCGTGCACCCGCTGCCCGGCTCCAAGATCAGGCCTGACTATGCCGGCATCAGCTTTGGCCTGACCGGCCAGGCCAGGCAGGTCCGCAGGCTGGGCTGAGCGTCCGAAAATGTCCCCCAGGATCCGGGGTCAGCGACCCTGGCGAGGCGGCGCAGGGCCGGCGACCCTGGCGGCCTTTGCTGTCAGGACCCGAACGATGAACTTGCCGTCCGATCAGACCCCGAAGGCCGAACATTTCGATGTCCTGATCGTCGGGGCGGGGATCACCGGGATCGGCGGCGCCTATCATCTCACCCGCCAATGTCCGGAAAAGACTTTCGCGGTGCTGGAGGCCATGGAGAGCTTCGGCGGCACCTGGCTGATGCACAAATACCCCGGCATCCGCTCCGACAGCGACCTCTACACCTTCGGCTATCGGTTTAAGCCGTGGCTGGGCGCGCCGATCGCCTCGGCGGCCGAGATTCGCAAATACATGGGCGAGGTGATCGAAGAGAACGATCTCGCCAGGCATATCCGCTTCAACCACCACGTCGCCATGGCGAGCTGGTCGAGCGAGGACAGTCTCTGGACGATCGAAGGCGTTCGCAAGGACACCGAGGAGCCGGTGCGTTTCACCTGCGGCTTCCTGTGGATGTGCCAGGGCTACTACCGCCATGGGCAGGGCTACACGCCTGACTGGCCGGACATGGACCGGTTCGAGGGGCGCATCGTCCATCCCCAAACCTGGCCGGAAGACCTCGAATACAAGGACAAGCGGGTCGTGGTGATCGGCTCGGGGGCGACCGCCGCGACCCTGGTTCCGGCCATGGCGGACGACTGCGCCCACGTCACCCTGCTGCAGCGCTCGCCGACCTATTTCTTCCCCGGCCGCAACCGTAATCGCCTGGCCGACATGCTGCGCGAACTGGACATCGACGAGACCTGGATCCACGAAATCGTGCGGCGCAAGATCGTGTTCGACCAGCGCCTGTTCGTCCATCGCGCACTGAACGAGCCCGATGCGGCCAAGCAGGACCTTCTAGGCGGCGTCGCCGCCTATCTGCCCGAGGATGAGGTCGCGCGGCATTTCACGCCGACCTACAAGCCGTGGCGCCAGCGCATCGCCTATGTTCCTGACGGCGATCTGTTCGAGAGCCTGAAGTCGGGAAAGGCCTCGGTGGTCACCGACCACATCGATCGCTTCATCCCAAAAGGCATCCGGCTGAAGTCGGGTCAAAACCTGGAGGCCGACATCGTCGTGACCGCTACGGGCTTCAATATGAACGTCATGGGCGATATCGCGTTCACCGTCGACGATCGGCCGGTCAATTTCGCCGACACGGTCACCTATCGCGGCATGATGTTCACCGGGGTGCCGAACATGCTCTGGGTGCTGGGTTATTTTCGCGGCGCCAGCTGGACGCTGAAAGCGGATCTGGTCTCGGATTTCGTCTGCCGGTTACTCAACCATATGTCCGAACGCGGCGCGGCCAAGGTCACCGTCGCCTTGCGGCCGGAGGATGAAGGCATGCCGCTGGCGGCCTGGATCGATCCGGACAGCTTCAACCCCGGCTATCTGCAGCGCGGCGTTCATCTGCTGCCCAAACGGGGCGACAAACCGGAATGGGCGCACAGCCAGGACTATTGGTGGGAAAAGGACGAACTGGCCAGGGCCGACCTCGGCGATCCGGTCTTCCTCTACGAACCGAGCCGAAGAGGGCGCTAGCGCGCAAACGGTTGCGGACGTCGACAGGCAACCCGGGTTCGCCAGGGACAGTGTCGCCGATTTTCGCAACTGGCGCCGGATGCCGGAATCGAACCAGCGACCTTCTGATTACAAATCAGCTGCTCTACCGACTGAGCTAATCCGGCGTCTGGCGGTTTATGCCCGATCCGCCTTAACCTGGGGAGAGTCTCTTTGCGGCCTCGCCGCGAGTGGGGGAAGGGCGCGTGTCGGCGGACGAGGACAACGGCGCGCCGCCCTTTCGGCGCAGCATGCACCGGCTGGGCACGCTGCTGATCACGCTGTCGGGCATCACCCCGGCGGCCTCGGTGTTCATCATGGGCTCCGACGTGATCCGCCAGGCGGGGACGGGGGCGGTTATCTGTTTCGCCGCCGCCGCCGTGCTCGGCCTGACCACGGCCTATGTCTATGCCGAGCTGTCCTCGGCCTTTCCGCTCACCGGCGGCGAATATTCCATGATCGGCCACACGCTGGGGCCGTCGTTCGGCTTCATGGCGCTCGGCCTGAACATCTTCGGCGGCGCGCTCGGCCAGGCGGTGACGGCGCTCGGGCTGGCGGAATATCTGGGCGTGGTGGTTCCGAACCTGCCGGCCTTGCCCGTCGCCCTGGTGGCGACGGCCATCGTCACGGTGATCTCGATCCTGAACGTGCGGGTCAATGCGGTGATCACCGGCGTCTTCCTGCTGGTCGAGCTGGCGGCGCTCGGCGTGCTGGTGGCGCTGGGCCTGCTGCACCCCGAGCGCGGGCTGGACGCGGTCGCCCTGCATCCGGTCATGCTGGCCGGCCCGCACCTGGCGCCGACCTCCTGGGTCAGCCTCGGCCTGGCCTCGGCGGCGGCGATCTACGCCTATAACGGCTATGGCGGCGCGGTCTTCTTCGGCGAGGAGATGTTCGAGGCCCGCACGCGGTTGCACTGGGTGGTGTTCTGGTCGCTCGGCATCGCCGTGGTCGCCGAGTTCGCGCCGATCCTGGCGGCCATGGTCGGCGCTGGCGACCTGAAGGCGGTGCTGGGGGCCGAGACGCCGCTGGCGGCCTTCATCGCCGCGGCCGGCGGTCCGTGGCTGGCCAGGGCGGTCAGCCTCGGCGTCGCCTTCGCGATCATCAACGCCATGATCGCCATCGCCCTGATCAACGCACGCCAGCTCTATGCCAGCGGCCGCGACCGGGTCTGGCCGGCGGCGATGAACCGGGCGGTGACGGCGCTGCATCCGCGCTTCAATTCGCCCTGGATCGCCAGCCTGGTCATGGGCGCGGCGACGGCGGGCGCCTGCCTGCTCAATCTGGACATGCTGGTCATGATGACCGGCGCCGGCGTGGTGGTGGTCTATGCCGGGGTGTCGGCGGCGTCGATCGCCGGGCGGATGAACGGATCGACCGACCACGGCGCCTATCGCATGCCGCTCTTTCCGCTGGCCCCGGCGATTTCGCTGGCGGCGCTGGCGGCGGTGATCGCGGCCGACCTGTTCGACGCCGAGGTCGGCCGCCCCAGCCTCATCGCCAACCTGGCGGTGATGGCGCTCTCGGCCGGCTACTACTGGCTGGTCCTGCGCCGCCGCAGCGACTGGGCGCTGCGCGGCGAGGGCGGGGCGCTTCTCGCGGCCAAGGCCGACGAGGCCGCCTAAGTAGGATTGTCCGGGCTGGCCAATGCGGCTGGGCGGCTAAGCTCTTATTTGGCCACGAAAAACACGAAAAACACGAACAGGCCGCGCTGTTCCAGACGGCTTGAGGCGCGCCTCCGGCGCGCATCCCTGTTTTCGTGTTCTTCGGCAGGGCACGCCACCCGCCTCGCCGACGATAGAACCCGAGCCAGGCCTTCGAATGTTGGTCAGAGCGCCGGCTTGGGTTTCAGCACGCCCAGGATCACGCCGGCCAAGAGATAGGCGACCAACTGGTAGCCCATATTGATGCCGACCACGGTCAGCGACCGGGACTCGTAGAGATAGTCGACGGCCATGGTGGTGAAGTCGAAGAAGAACCAGGCCGCCAGCGCTCCCGCGACCGCCGCCGTCAGCGCCGAGGCCCCCAGCCTGCGCAGCAGCCAGGCCAGACCGATGACGAGGATGAGCGTGTTCACCACCCCCAGCGCCATGGCCAGGGTCTGGTGGCCGTTGGCGGCGGCCGGACCCATGGCCGCGGTCCACAGCTTGCCGAACAGCGGCCCGTACCAGAGATAGCCCAGAGCCTCCAACAACACCGCCGAGACCAGGACGGCGGTCCAGTTCAATCCCTTCAACATGCAAACCCCCTTGATCGGTGGGCCGGACTGTCGCTCGCAAGGCGCGCCCACCCCGCCCTGCCTAAGTCTTAATCACTTTCGCGCACGCCGCGAAGGCCTGCGACGCTTTCGCTTTCGGGCCGCGGCGCCTTATATGCGCGCTTCCCGTCCCGTTGAGCGTTCCATGGCCCGCATCCTGATCACCTCCGCCCTTCCGGGCGTCAACGGCGTCAAGCAGCTCGGCAATCTGGTGGGCTCGCTGCTGCCGGCGGACGTCTATGCGCGCTTCGAGCGCGCGCGCGGCCATGAGGTGCTGTCGCTGTGCGGCACCGACGACCACGGCACGCCGGCGGAGCTGGCCGCGGCCGAGGCCGGCCTCGACGTCTTCACCTATTGCCAGCAGCAGCACCGCATCCAGTATGACATCGGTATGGCCTTCGGCCTGTCCTGGGACTTCTGGGGCCGCACCTCGTCGCCGCAGACCGGCGAGCTGGTGCACCATTTCGCCGCCGTGCTGGAGCAGAACGGCCTGATCGAAGAGCGCCTCGATCGGATGATCTATTCGCTGACCGACAAGCGCTTCCTGCCGGATCGCTATGTCGAGGGCACCTGTCCGGTCTGCGGCTTTCGCCCCGCCCGCGGCGATCAGTGCGACAACTGCGGCTCGCTGCTGGATCCGGTCGAGCTGATCGACCCCTATTCGGTGATTTCCGGTTCGACCGACCTGGAAATGCGCGAGACCCGCCACCTCTATCAGCTGCATTCGAAGATGCAGGACCGCATCCGCGCCTGGACCGACAAGGAGGCCGACTGGCCGCCGCTGGCCCGCGCCATCGCCTACAAGCACCTGGACGAGGGGCTGAGCGACCGCGGCATCACCCGCGACCTGGCCTGGGGTTTTCCGGTGCTGAAGGACGGCCTGCCGAGGCCGGGCTTCGAGGACAAGGTCTATTACGTCTGGTTCGACGACGTGATCGGCTACATCGGCATCACCCGCGAATGGGCCGATGCCGAGGGCGTCGACTGGGAGCGCTGGTGGCGTTTGGACAAGGGCGCCGGCGACGTGCGCTACGTCCAGTTCATGGGCAAGGACAACGTCCCCTTCCACTCGGCCTATTTCCCCTCGACCATTTTCGGCTCCGGCGAGCCCTGGAAGATGGTCGATCTCCTGAAGGCCTTCAACTGGCTGAACTGGTACGGCGGCAAGTTCTCCACCTCGCAGAAACGCGGCGTCTTCATGGACCAGGCGCTCGACCTCGCCCCCGCCGACGCCTGGCGCTGGTACCTGACCGCCAACAGCCCGGAAGGCTCCGACACCAGCTTCACCTGGGAGCAGTTCCAGTCGGCGGTGAACCGCGACCTGGCCGACGTGCTGGGCAATTTCGTCAACCGCATCCTCAAATTCTGCGAGACGCGGTTCGACAGCCAGGCGCCGGCGGGCGGCGAGGCCGGTCCGATCGAACAGCGTCTCTATGCGGAGGTTTCCGCCAGGCTCGGCGAGCTGACCGAGCAGATGCAGGCGGTCGAGCTGCGCAAATCCACCCAGGCGCTGCGGGCGCTCTGGGTGCTGGGCAACGAGTACCTGCAGGAAGCCGCGCCCTGGACCGCGATCAAGACCGATCCCGAGCGCGCCGCGGTGGTGGTGCGCACGGCGCTGAACCTGGCGGGCCTGTTCGCGCGGGTTTCGGCGCCGGTCATCCCGTTCGCGGCGGAAAAGATCGCCGAGGCGCTCGGCGAGGCCTATCCGCCAAGCTGGCCCTCGACCGACGCCGGGCTGGAGCTCTCCCGGCTTGAGCCTGGCCGGCCGGTGCGCACGCCCGAGGTGCTGTTCAAGAAGATCGAGGACGAACAGATCGCCGAGTGGACCGTGCGCTTCGGCGGCGTCACCGAGGACGCCTGACCTTAGCTGTCAGGGCTTGTCGCCGTTCTTCGGCGCATCGGTCACCGAGGGCGTGCTGTCGCCGATGACCGTGGCCTGCCGGCGCCGCCGCGGCCGGCCGCTCATCGAACTGCGGGCGGCGGCGACCACCACGATGATGGCGATCAGCAGCACGGCCAGCGCGGCCAGGGTCTTGCCCTGCGGCTTGGCCAGCCAGTCGGGCAGGCCGCTCTCATTGCCTGGCGCGTTGCTAGCCGCCGAGGCGCTCGACTCCGAGCTCGACACGGCGCTGGAAGCCGGCGCGGCGGAGACGGCCGCGGCGTGATGGTGGCGCCGGGCCCTGGCCGCGGCGGCGGCAGCGGCGGCGGCGGCCTTGGCGGCCTTGGCCGCGGCGGCGGCGTTATGCGCCGAGGCCTTCGCCGGTCCCGGCGCGGGCGCCGGCTTGGCCGGATGCGCGGCTGGCGCCGCCGGCGCGGCGGCGGGCGCGGCATGACGGGCGTGCAGCCGGTGATGGTGATGCGCCAAGCCGTGGTGATGCGCCCAGCCGAGGTGGTGGTGGTGGCGATGATGATGATGGCGATGCGCCGGGGCGCCGGTCGGGGCCGGGGCGGGACCTTGATTCATATAGTCGTAGCGGTCGCCGTAGAAATGCTGCCGTTCGGCCGGGGTCATGTCTTCCGGGTTGGGGATCGGGGCCATGGTCGTCACCGGGGCCTCGGCCTCGGCCTCCGCGCTGGGCTGCTCGGCCGGCGCGGTGGCGGTTTCGTGGTCGGGGCCGCCCAGCAGATCGGGGGCCTGGGTCGGCGGCGGGGCGCTGGCCATCGGCGGCGGCGGCGCCTGCTCAGGGCTCGGCCCGCCACAGGCGCCGAGGCCCAGAAGGCCGAGCGCCGCGAGGCTGATGGCCGCGATCCGCAAGTATTTCTTCGACATGACTTCCCCACCAGGCGACAGGCCGAGCGCGCGCCGCGAGTCAGCAAAGCACTCTTGCGAAGGGAATCAATAACCTTAACGCCGCGGCGGGAACCGCTTTCTCGCGACGGGCGAGTGGGGGCGCTTTACAATTCGCCCGCGCCGGAGCGGTTTCGCGTCGCTTCATAGAGCGCGATGGCGGCGGCCGCCGAGACGTTCAGGCTCTCGAAGGCGCCCGGCATGGGGATGTGGCCGAGCGCGTCGCAATGCTCGGCCACCAGCCGGCGCAGGCCCTCGCCCTCCGAGCCCATGACCAGCACGACGGGGCGGGAATCGAGCACGGCGGCCAAGGGTTCGCTGGCGGCGGCGTCCAGCCCGACCGCGCGCCAGCCGAATCCGGCCAGCTGCTCCAGCGCCCGCGACAGATTGGTCACCCGCGCATGCGGCAGACGCTCGATCGCCCCGGCGGCGGCCTTGGCCAGCGCGCCGGCCAGGGCCGGGGCATGGCGGTCCTGCAGCACCACCCCGCGCGCGCCGAAAGCGGCGGCCGAGCGGAACAGCGCCCCGACATTCTGCGGATCGGTCAGCTGGTCGAGCATCAGGATGACGCCAGCGGCCGGATCGGCCATCGCCTCCAGCGTCGCCGGCGCCAGCGGCATGGCCTTCAGCGCCACGCCCTGGTGGGCGGCGAAGGGCGGCAGCTCGCGCGCGATCTGCGCCGCCGGCAGGATCTCCAGGGCCGCGGCGCCCAGCCGCCGCGCCTGCAGTTCGCGGGCCCGCTCCGGCGTGGCGAGCAACCGGAGCGGCGCGGCGCGGGCCGGGTTTTCAAGCGCCGCCGCCACCGCGTGCCAGCCCCAGATCCAGACCGCGCCGTCCTTGTCCGCCCGCGTCCTTGCCGGTCCGCGGCGGCCGTTCAGGGCAGGCGAAAAACCACGCTCTCGCCTCAGTTTGCGGTCGTTGCGTTCGGGGGAAGACGACACTATAAGACGCGCTCCGTTTTCGGGCCTGAGCTCAAAGGGCGCGCGCGGGGGAATGTCCCGAGCGGCAAAGGGGGCGGACTGTAAATCCGCTGGCGTACGCCTTCGCAGGTTCGAGTCCTGCTTCCCCCACCACGCGCACGCGAGCCCGAACCCGAGACGTGAGCGAAGGAGATCAACCGGCCGCCCGCCGTTGTTGGCGGGTATAGCACAATGGTAGTGCAGCAGCCTTCCAAGCTGAGGATGCGGGTTCGATTCCCGCTACCCGCTCCATATCTATAGAGAAACCACCGCAA
>DASYAQ010000477.1:0-1688 GCA_036501225.1 Caulobacteraceae bacterium
GGCGGCGGCTGGTCGTCGGGCGGCGCCTGGGCGTCGCGTTCGGCGTCGCGGTCCATGTCGCCATCGGCCGCGCGGCCGAAGTCGTTGGAGAGATTGTCATAGAAGTTCGAGCGCACGTCGGCCTGCGGCGGCGCATCGGAGGTCGCGATGTCGGCGGTGGTCTGGTCGGCGGGGGTTTCGGCCGGCAGCCAGGCGAAATCGTGGATCGGCACGTTCTGGTGCGCGGCGATCATCATGCGCCGCCAGATCTCGGCCGGAACCTGGCCGCCGGTGACCTTGCGGGTCGGATCGCCGTCGTCATTGCCGACCCAGACGCCGCAGACCCAGTCGGGGGTGAAGCCGACGAACCAGGCGTCCTTCCAGTCCTGGGTGGTGCCGGTCTTGCCCGCCGCCGGCCGGCCGAAGGCGGCGCGGGTTCCGGTGCCCATGGTGATCACGCCCTCCATCATCCGCACCATCGCGCCGGCGTTGTTGACGTCATAGACCATGGCCCCGGCCGACGGCGGGTGGGCGAAGATGACGTCGCCGCGCTGGGTGGCGATCTGGTCGATCAGATAGGGATCGTTGCGCTGGCCGCCCTGCTGGAAGACCTGATAGGCCGAGGTCAGCTCCAGCAGGTTGACCTCGTAGGCGCCGAGCGCGATCGACAGTTGCGGATCGTCCGGGATGCTTTTCAGCCCGAAGCGGTGGGCGACCTCGGCGATCTTGCCGGCGCCGACTTCATTGGCCAGCCGGACCGCGACGGTGTTGATCGAATGGGCCAGAGCCACGGCCAGCGTCACCGGTCCGCGATAACCTGCCTCGTAGTTGCCGGGCGACCAGAGGCCGATGCGGATCGGCGCGTCCAGGCGGATGTCGGTCGGCTTGATGCCGGTCTCCAGCGCCGAGGCATAGACAAAGGGCTTGAACGACGAGCCGGGCTGGCGCTGCGCCTGGGTGGCGCGGTTGAAGGCGGAAAGCTGGTGGTCGCGGCCGCCGACCAGGGCGCGGATCGCCCCGCCGGGGGCGAGCAGCACCAGGGCGCCCTGATGGATGTTGTCGCGCTTGCCTTCGGTATCGATCGCCTCGCGGACAACGCTCTGGGCGGTGGTCTGCAGGTTGGAATCGACCGTCAGCCGCACCACCAGGTCGGGCGCCTGGCCGCCGGCGATCTGCACGGCCTGGGCGGCGGCCATGTCCAGCACATAGCCGAAATCGCCCTCGGCGGGCGCTTCCGCCGCCAGCTTCGGCGGGTGGGCGAGTGCGGCCTGCTCGTCGGCGTCGCTGATCCAGCCCTGGGCGTGCATGGTGGCCAGCACCAGGTGCGAGCGGGCCAGGGCCGCGTCCATGTCGTTGGTCAGCGCCAGCCTGGTCGGCGCCTTGGGCAGGGCGGCGAGCAGGGCGGCCTGGCTGAGGTCGAGCTGGCTGGCCGGCTTGCCGAAATAGGTCTGGGCGGCGGCGTCGATCCCATAGGCGTTGTCGCCGAAGAAGATGCGGTTGAGGTAGAGTTCGAGCACTTCGTCCTTGCTCATCTTCTGTTCCAGCCGCCAGGCGATCACCGACTCCTCCAGCTTGCGCTGGATGGTCTGTTTCGGCGTCAGATAGAGGGTGCGCGCCAGTTGCTGGGTCAGGGTCGAGCCGCCCTGGACGGTGTGGCCGGCCCGCCAGTTGGTCCAGGCGGCGCGGGCTATCCCCTGAAAGTCCACCGG
>DASYAQ010000478.1:0-1556 GCA_036501225.1 Caulobacteraceae bacterium
CTCGAGGCCGCCTCCATTGCCCACGAACTCGTCACCGACCCCGACATGGCGTCCAGCCCGTACGGATCCAGGGAACTGCCGATCATGCGCGCCGGCCTGCCCAAGTCGCTTATCGCAATGCTGGGCATCCTCGCCCTGCCCGGCTCCAGCGACGACTGGCGCCGCGCCCGCATGCCCTATCTGCTGGCCGTCACCACGCAGGCGGCCAAGCTGAACACGCCGGCCGAGCTGGCGCCCGTCCGCGCCCGTGTGATGGCGCTGGCCGAGGCCAGCGACGATGCAACGCTGCGGGCCGACCTGGCCGAGATGGCGAAGACGCTGGGCGTGGGGGCGTCTTAGGCGCGGAACATACCCCAAGGGGGTGGTGGAGCTAAGCGGAGTCGAACCGCTGACCTCTTGAATGCCATTCAAGCGCTCTACCAGCTGAGCTATAGCCCCGAGAGTTCGGGTATTTCGGTTGCGGGCCTTAGGCCCGTCCGCGAAGGCGGCGGACCCTATGCCGAGCGCGTTTTTCGATCAAGCCCAGGCGATTCGACAGGCGCGATCAGTCCGGTTCGTTGTCGGGCAGGCCCTCGATCTCGTCTTCGAAATTGTCGTCCTCGTCTTCGTCGTCGACCAGGAAGGGCACGTCGGCGGCTTCCTCTTCCAGTTCTTCTTCCTCGGCGAAGTCGACGCCCAGGTCGTCGGCCGGGGGCGCGACCACGCCCTCGGAGCCTTCGGCGTCGTCGTCGGTCTCGATCGGCTCGGCTGCGACCTCGTCGACCTCGGGGGTTTCGTCCACCTCGTCCTCGAAACCGTCCGGTTCGACGGCGGCGGGCTTGGGCGTTTCTTCCTCGGCTTCGTAGTCGGGCGTCGTGGTGCGCGCGCGGACGCGGCGGCTCTTCAACGCCTCTTCGGGATCAAATTGGGTCGCGCATTTGGGACAGGTCGCCGGCCGTTTGCCAAGGTCGTAGAATTTAGCCTGGCAGGCGGGGCAAATCTGCTTCGCGCCCAGTTCGGGATTGGCCAAGGACGAGACCTTCTGACGTGCAACGATGAGGCGGAGGGCGGCTCCCTTGCCACGCGCCGGGGCCGCTGTCAAAAGCTAAACCCCGCCGCTTTCCGTATCGTTTTTGGGAGTCCTTGACCGCCATGGCGCCCGCCACCCTCACGGCCCGGCCGGGATCGCCGTTGCGGGGCCGCGTCAAAGCGCCCGGCGACAAGTCGATCTCGCACCGGGCGTTGATCCTCGGCGCCCTGGCCGTGGGCGAGACTGAGATCGACGGCCTGCTTGAGGGCGAGGACGTGCTGGCCACCGCCCGCGCCATGGCCGCCTTCGGCGCCGAGGTCGAGCGTCTCGGCGACGGGCGCTGGCGCGTGCGCGGGGCGGGCCGCCTGGCCGAGCCCGCCGACGTCATCGATTGCGGCAATTCCGGCACCGGCGCGCGGCTGATGATGGGCGCCGCCGCGGGCTTTCCGATCGGCGCCGCCTTCACCGGCGATTTGAGCCTGCGCGGCCGGCCGATGATGCGGGTCTTGCGGCCGCTGAGCGAGATGGGCGCGGCCTATGTCTGCCG
>DASYAQ010000479.1:0-4329 GCA_036501225.1 Caulobacteraceae bacterium
CGCATCGCCGCCAGCCTGGCCTTCGTCGAGACCGATCCGGCCCCGCCGAACCGCGACGTGCTCGACCGGCTCAAGAGCGGCGAGATCGACGTGCAGGCCGCCATCCGCGAACTCGAGCAGGGCCGATGATCCCGCTCATCGCCGTCGTCCAGATCGAACCCCGCCGCGGGCGCCGCATCCGGCTCTGGCTGCCGCTGTTTCTGGTCTGGCTGCTACTGGTGGTCCTTGGCCTCCTGCTCTCGCCCCTGATCCTGATCGCCTGCCTGATCGCCCGGCTCAATCCGCTCCAGACCATCTGGAGCCTGGTCCGCGTCTTCGTGGCCATGGCGGGCACGCACATCGAGGTGCAGTCGCCGGACGCCACGATCCTTGTCCGCGTCATCTGAGGAGCCGAGGCCATGAACGAAGACCGCAAACGCATCCTGGACCTCCTCGCCGACGGCAAGATCAACGCCGACGAGGCCGAGCGGCTGATCGCGGCCCTGGGCGGCGACCGCGCGAACGGGACCGCCGATGCGCCGCCGGCGCGCAAGCCGCCGAAATACCTGCGCGTGGTGGTCGATTCCGGTGGCGGCTACGGCGAGGGACCGGCCAAGGTGAATGTCCGCATCCCCATGCAGCTGCTGCGCGCCGGCGTTCGGCTGGGCGCCCTGATCCCGGTGCAGGCGCGCGAACAGGTCAATGCGGCCCTGCGCGAACAGGGCATCCCGCTCGATGTCAGCCAGATCAAGCCGGACAATCTCGAGGCGCTGATCGAACAGCTCGGCGAATTCAATGTCGATGTCGACGACGGACACGCCAAAGTCCGCGTCTTTTGCGAGTAGGACCGATGATGATGTCGCTCATTCTCGTCTGTGTCGAACTGGCCTTCGCCGTCGCGCTCGCGACTATCGAGTGGACCCGGTCCGACCCTTGACCACCGCGGCGGGCCCGCCGTCGCGCGATGGATCGCGGCCGATCAGCTGTTCCAGATTGGCCCGCACGGTGTCGTAGCATTCGCAGGATTCCGCCAGCATGCGCGGCCGGTCCAGGATGTCGATGCGCCCGCGCCCCTGCCGGATCAGGCCGGCGCCGGCCAGTTCGCCGAGCGCCTCGGTCACCGTGGTGCGCTGCACGCCGAGCATGGCGGCCAGATATTGCTGGGTCAGCCGCACGGCATCCTCGGCGGTGCGATCCTGCGACATCAGCAGCCAGCGACAAAGGCGCTGGTTCAGCCCGTGCAGCGCGTTGCAGGCCACCGACTGGTGCGCCTGGGCGAGGTTGGCCTGGGCGTGGCGCATCAGCAGCTTGCGCAGCTCGGCGCTGCGCGCCGCCTGGTAGCGCAGGCGCGACGACGACAGGCGGGTGACCGAGCCCGGAATCTGGGTGAAGGTGCGATTGACCGCCACGCAGGAACCCAGCGCATTCAAGACGCCAACCACGCTCTCATAGCCGACCGTGTCGCTCTCGACGCTGCGGCCGTCGACCATGACCGTGACCACCGACAGCACCGCCGTATTCGGGAAATAGACCCAGTCGACGGGATAGTCGGGCTCATAGAGCACCTCGCCGGAGGCCAGCGCCACCGTTTGCGCGAACGGCTTGAGCGCGCTCTGGTCGGCGCCGCTCAGGGCGCGCAGGACGTAGTTTCGGGTCTGCACCGGTCTTCCTTCGGACGCGATCGATCGCGCCGATCGCCAAGCTCAAACGCACCCCATACGGAAAAGTCCCAGGTTTAGTGTCGGCTGTCCGACACCCAGGTGGCAAAGCGTTGAATATTACGAGGAACACGGAGCCACGGTCAGGCTCGTTCACAAACCGCCGCACCTTAAGCTTTGTGTCGGAGCCGAGTTGAAGACCTACACGCTCTACATCCACGACGACCGTTATTCTGTACCTTCGCTGGACGCCGTGACCGTCCGTGACGACGAGCGCGCCCGCGAGGTCGGGGCGAACCGTCTTGCGGTTTCGCCGCACTACCAGCTGATCGAGGTGTGGGAGGACGACCGCTTCGTGGGCAAGTTCGAGCGCGCCTGAGACGGCGGCGACCGTGTCAGATATGAAACGCCCGCGCCGCCGATTTGGCGTAGGATGCCGCATAAGGAGCAGGGACATGGCCCGACCCGTTTTGAAACTGATCGCCGGGCTGTTGTTGCTGGCCCCGGGCGCGGCGTTTGGGCAGGCCGCCGTCCAAGGCGGATCCGGCCAGGTCGTGGCCACCGCGCCGTCAGCTCCGCCGTCGCTCTCCAGGCCGAGCGGCCAGGTGGCCTCGGTGAGCGATGCGGCGGCCGCCGCCGACGTTCAGGATGACGGTCCGGTGCGCGACAACCGCGTTCACGGCGAGGTCAGCATCGGCGTCGGCACCAACGGCTATCGCCAGTTCAGCGGCGTGGCCACCGCCCCCATCGGCGACATTGGCCAGGCCACGGTGGCGATCGATTCCGAGCAATACAATTATCACCGCCGCTAAAGCGGGCCCGCGGAAAAGTGTGAAGCGGTCTTCCGCCCGCAACCCGCTCTAACTTCTAGGAATCGATCACGTTTATGATTTTGGATTGTCTCAATCCAAAATCATCGTGATCTAGGAGCCGGATCAGTCGCGTAGAAGCTCGTTCGGCGAGGTCTTCGAGCGGGTCTGGGCGTCGACGGTCTTGACGATCACCGCGCAGGCCAGGCTGGGGCCAACCCCGTGCGGATCGGGCAGGGATCCGGGGACCACCACCGAATAGGGCGGCACGTGGTTGCGGTGCACCTCGCCGGTCTTGCGATCGACGATCTTGGTCGAGCCGTTCAGGAAGACTCCCATCGAGATCACCGACCCCTCGCCGACGATGAAGCCCTCGGCCACCTCCGAACGCGCGCCGATGAAGCAGTTGTCCTCGATGATGGTCGGATTGGCCTGCAGCGGCTCCAGCACGCCGCCGATGCCGACGCCGCCGGACAGGTGGCAGTTCTTGCCGATCTGGGCGCAGGAGCCGACCGTCGACCAGGTATCGACCATGCTGCCCTCGTCGACATAGGCGCCGATGTTGACAAAGGACGGCATCAGGATGGCGTTCCCGCCGATGAAGGCCCCGCGCCGGACGATGGCGCCCGGAACGGCGCGGAATCCCGCATCGGCGAACTGAGCAGCCGTCCAGTCGCCGAACTTGCTCGCCACCTTGTCCCACCACGGACCCATTCCAGGACCATGGGTGAAGCCGTGTTCGCCGCCCATCATCTCCGAGGCGTGCAGACGGAAGGACAGCAGCACCGCCTTTTTCAGCCACTGGTGGGTCACCCATTCGCCGTCGATCTTCTCGGCGATGCGCAGCTGGCCGGAATCCAGCAGATCGATGGCCTGTTCGACGGTTTCGCGCTGGAAGCCGATCGTGGTCGGGCTGATCTCAGCCTGCGCGTCCCAGCTGTCCTCGATGGCCTTTTCGAGGTCGTCCAGCGTCCATCCGGGCTGATCGTTCATGCCGTCTCCTTGACCCGCGCGCTCATCAGGAAGGCCGCGAGGTTGTCCGTGCGATAGTGCACGAAGGCCGCATCGGAGGCCGCCGCGTGCGGCCCAACGAGCACCGTGGTCATGCCCAGGCCAGCGGCGGGCGCCAAGTTCTTTTCGCTATCCTCGAAGAAACAGGCGCGGACGGGATCGACGCCGTGAGCCTCGATCAGACGCGCGAAGGTCTTGGGGTTCGGCTTGGGCAGATAGTCCGCGGCGGCGATGTGGAAGATCGCCTCGAAGGCGTCGTCCAGGGCCAACCGCTCAAGCACGCGCGCGGCGTGGCGCGCGTCGCCATTGGTGAAGATCAGCCGCCGGCCGGGCAGGCGCATCAGGCCCGCGTGCAATTTGGGATCGGGCGTCAGCGCGTCCAGCGAGACGTCGTGCACCTCGTCCAGGAAGTGTTCGGGATCGACGCCGTGGTTGGCCATCAGGCCGGCAAGGGTGGTGCCGTGCTCGTGCAGATAGCGTTTCTGCAGCGCCCAGGCCTCGTCGCGGGGCAGGTTCAGCTCGCGCGCCACGAAGACGGTCATCCGCGCCTCGATCAGGCGCATGAAATCGTTGCCGACCGGATAGAGGGTGTTGTCCAGATCGAACAGCCAGACCTCGATCTGGCGCAGATCCGCAGCCGTCGCAGCCATCAGATCCGCTGGCGGGCGGTGGCGCGGCGGCGCTCGATCGCCTTGGACTGGGCGCTCCTGACGCTGGACGGATCGTAGATCAGCGTACCGTGACCGTGCGGCGTGAACAGCTCCATCAGCATGGCGTGTGGGCGGCGTCCATCGAGGATGACCACGCCCTCGACCCGGCCCTCGACCGCGGCGATGGCGGTCTCCAGCTTGGGGATCATGCCGCCATTGACC
>DASYAQ010000480.1:0-13297 GCA_036501225.1 Caulobacteraceae bacterium
CTATACCGGCCGGGTCTTCCCGGCCGCCGAGGCGCACGAGCGCGGCCTGGTGCGCTCGGTCCACGAGCCGGAGGACCTGCTGCCGGCCGCCATCGCCCTGGCCCGCGAGATCGCCGACAACACCGCCCCGGTGTCCATCGCCCTGACCCGCCAGATGATCTGGCGGCTGGCCGGCGCGGAGCATCCGATGATCGCCCATCGCGCCGACTCGCGCGCCATCCAGACCCGCGGCGCCCAGGCCGACGTGCGCGAAGGCGTCAACGCCTTCCTGGAAAAACGCCCCGCGGTCTTCCCCAACACCGTCTCCGCCGACCTCCCCGACATCTGGCCCAACTGGTCGCCGCCCGAGTTCTCTTGATCCTCCCCCATGGGTGGGGATCAGTTGCGTCCGCTTTCCGCCAGCCCGGCTCGCCCGTCCCTGCCACTGTCCGGCATCGACAGAGGAGAGACGAGCCATGGCTTCGATCCGTAAGGACATTTTGCTGAACGCCAGCCCCGAGGCGGTGTGGGACGTGGTGCGTGACGTCGGCGCGGTGGCGACGCGGTTCGCGCCCGGCTTCGTGGTCGACGTCCAGATGGAAGAGGGCGCGCGCCTGGTCACCTTCGGCAACGGCATGGTCGCCCGCGAGACCATCGTCGACCTGGACGAGACGGCGAGGCGGCTGGCCTATTCCGTGGCCAGTGAGCGGCTCACCCACCACAACGCCTCCTTCCAGGTGGTCGCCGAAGGCGGCGGCAGCCGCCTGATCTGGCTGGCCGACCTGCTGCCAGATACGGCCGCCGCCAACGTCGACGTCATGATGGAGCAGGGCGCGGCGGCGGCGAAACGGACCCTGGACGGGCTATCCGCCTAGACCAACCGCACGGCGAGGGTCTTGATGTAAGATCGCTGGACTGGCAGTTGCGGGTCCAGCGATCCCACGTGGAGACCCTGCCAGCGATGACCACCGCCGCATCCGTCGTCCCAGACGAGTCCCTCGACGTCGCTCCCGCCGACGTCCCTCCCGCCCCGCTCTCCACCGGGATGCGTTCGAGGATACTGCTCTATCTCAGCGTTCTGATCCTGCTGATCGGCTTCGGCGCGCCCTTCGCCGGCCTGATCGACGTGCCGATCAGTTTCTTCCTGAAGAACAAACTGCATCTCAGCGCCCACGCGGTCGCCGATTTTCGCCTGGCCTCGGCCATCCCGCTCTACCTGTCCTTCGCCTTCGGCTTCATCCGCGACACCTGGCATCCGTTCGGCATGCGCGACCGAGGTTTCATGGTCGTGTTCGGGACGATCTGCGCGGCGATCTACGTGATCTTCGCTTTCGTACCGGTCACCTACTGGACGCTGCTGATCGCGGTGGTCCTGCTGACCACCGCCTTCCTGTTCGTGCAGGCGGCCCAGTCCGGCCTGACCTCGACCATCGGCCAGCAGCACGTGATGTCCGGCCAGGTCTCGGCCATGTGGAACATCTTCCTGTCAGTGCCTGTTCTGGCCGGCTTCCTGATCGGCGGTCTGATCAGCGACCAGCTGGAAGGCAGGAACGCCGACCAGGCGGCGCGCATCCTGTTCCTGGTCGGCGCGGCGATCATGGCGACCCTGGTGCTCTACAGCCTGTGGAAGCCGAGGAGCATCTACGCCAACGTTCACGCCGAGACCGGGCCGCGCGCCCATCCCTGGGACGATTTCAAGCGGCTGGTGCGGCATTGGCCGGTCTATCCGGCGCTGCTGATCTGGCTGCTATGGAACTTCGCGCCCGGCTCGCAGACGCCGCTACAGTTCTATTTGCAGAACCAGCTTCACTCCAACGACGCGCAGTGGGGGTTGTGGATCGCCATCTTTGCGGCGTCCTTCATTCCGACCTTCATGCTGTTCGGGGTGCTTTGCCAGCACTTCCCGCTTCGGCCGCTGCTGTTCTGGGGGACCGTTTTCGCCGTGCCGCAGATGGTGCCGCTGCTGTTCATCCACACGGTGACCGGCGCCCTGATCGCGGCCGTGCCCATCGGCCTGATGGGGGGCGTCGCCACCGCCGCCTATATGGACCTGCTGATCCGCTCCTGCCCGCGGGGGCTGCAGGGCACGATCCTGATGATGTCGGTGGGGCTCTACTATGTGGTCTCGCGCTTTGGCGACGTCCTGGGCACCGCCCTCTATGACCACTTTGGCGGCGTGAACGGTTTCAGGGTCTGCGTTCTCGCCATCACCATCGTCTACGCCTCGATCCTGCCGGTCCTGTTGCTGGTGCCCAAACGCCTGACCGCCACGGCCGACGGTCAGGCCCCCGAGGTGGCGTTCACGGCCGACTGAACCCCGCGCCGCGACGTCGCCAGGGCGACCGCGCCGAAAATCGCCAGTCCCGCGGCCGCCAGCACCGCCTCGCTGGCCAGCATGGCCGACGATCCCCAGCGCGTCTGGACCTGGCCCTCGATCAGGGCGACATAGAGGATGGGGATGTTCGCGAAACAGGCGAGCAGGTTGTACTTGGTGGCGGCCGCCCCCTTGCCGATGGTCTCCAGCGTCAGGGCCGAAAAACCGGCATAGGCCACGCCGTTGGTTGCGGTATAGACGAGCGCGAAGACGGCGAACATGACCGGGGTGTGCGGCGCGAGCGCCATGGCCAGGGCGCAGGCCGCCTGAATGACCGCGAACAGGGCATAAGCGCCCTTGCGCTCCATCAGGTCGCAGACGAAACCCGCGCCGATGGCGCCGGCCGTGGCGAACAGGCCGCCGGCGACGCCCGACACCAGCGCCACCAGGTCGGCCGAGGCCTTCCAGTCGCCGGCGATGGAGGGCATCAGGTTGGCGGCCGTGCCGGTCCCCAGCGGCAGGACGAAGATCAGCAGCGCCAGGAACCCGGCCCGCGACCGGGCGATGCTCCAGGCGTCCCTGGCCACGCCCCACAGGCTCTGCACATAGCTCCGATGGCGGTGGTCGTAGGACGGCTCCGGCAGGACCAGCAGCGGCAGGGCGCAAAGCAGGATGGCGACGCCAAGCACGCAGCTGCCGATCCAGGGCTGGGCCAGGTGGGTGGCCATCCACAGGCCCGCGCCGCCGCCCAGCCCGGCCCCGCCGATATTGCCGGCCTGGCTCCAGCCGCCGGCCTGGCCCTTCTGCGCCTCGGTCGTGGCGTGAGCCATGAGGATTTCCGCCGCCATGCCGAGGAAGGTCACCGCGACATTGAGCAGAAACGCCAGCGGCCCCAGATAGCCGATCGAGCCCGGCCCCAGCGGCGCGGTCCCGGCGACGGCCACGCCCAGGGCGACCACCACAGCGGCGGCCGCATACCAGCCCTTGGTCTTGAAGGTGGTGTCCACCAGGGGCGCCCACAGCACCTTGAACACGTGCGGGGCGGTGGCGAAGGCGATCAGCCCGGCGATCTCCGCCGTCGTGACGCCGGACTTGCGCAGCTGATAGGCCAGCGCGACCGACAGGTAGCCGGCCACCATTCCGAACGGCAGGTAGAGCACCAGAAAGGCGATCGGATGCACCGCCGGCCTGGTCGTCGCGCCTGCATCCATCCCCGGCTCCCGCCTGTCCCGGAGCGAGTGGGGACTAAACGCGCCGCCTCGTCCAGCGTGACGTACCGCCGCGCGCTACCGCCTGGGCCGCCAGGTCACGTCCGGCCCGCTGTAGAGCTTGTAAGGCCCCTTATGCGGTGCGACCCATGCTGAAACGGTGACCAGCGTGCAGGCCGCCCGCTCGACCGCGCTGAGGCGCCAATACCACTTGCTGGCCGCGCTTGGCGGATCGTCGGCGAACAGATCTTTTTGCGGACGGCTGGCCGTCGTCACCGGCTCGGCGCCCTCGAGTTCGGCGCTGGCGGCGAAACGCATCTGGCTGGCCACCCCGAAAATGTCCCGATTCGCTTGTGAGTAGTCAATCAGCGACCGGCGCCATTTCAGGTTCCCCGACCGGGGTGGCGCGGGGAGTGTCGAAGGCCTATCGGCCAGCCCCCGGCGGCAGGTATTGCTTCAGCCATTGAGTTCGCGCCTGAGTGGCCACGGTGTCGCACTTTGCGCGAACGGTATCCTTCGCGACGTCATCGCCGGAAGCGGCGTCCGCCTGCTTATTGCAGTCCGCCGTCTCGTCGTTGATCCAAACCCTCTGGCTCTGAAGAACTTGAGCCCTGGCGTCCGGGGTGATCGCATCCCACCTGGCGCTCAAGGCCTCGTTTGCCGACTGTTCGGCCTTCTTGGCCTTGGCGAGAGCCAGCTGAGAGGCCTGTTGTTGTTGGGACTCCTGCTCCTGGTCCTGGGTCTGGTTGTCTTGAAAATGCTCAAGCGCGCGTCCTTCCTGACCGTCCTCGGCGCTTGTACCGACTACAGTCAACATCCACGAGGTCCGGTCCGCCGGTCTGACATTCCAGCTTGGCGGAAGCGGCGCGCCAAGCAGCGCGATCGCCATCAAGGCCGTCCCGATTGCGTTTCCCATATCGCCCCCAATTTCGCGACTCGCGATGGGTCGAAAGGAAAGACCCACGCCGACGATGTTGTCGCGCGACATCGTTGCGCCGATGCGGTGGCGAATCAATGGCCCGCCCGGGTGCGGCGGCGGGCCGCCGGCCGGCTCAGGCAATCGCTCTCCGATCCGGCCCGCGCACACGCGCGATTAACCTAAAGCCGCTCACTATGGCGCCCTACCGGAGCGGCCGATGAGCGATTCCGCGCCTCTTGACCTGGCGCCTGAAGATGAAGAGCCGGCCGAGCCGCCGCCGTCGAAGGCGCGCCTGGCGCTGCTGAAACGGCTGGCCGACGTGGTTTGCCTGCCATCCAGCCGCGTCAACGCCTTTGAACGCTCGATGACCTCTGACCTGCTGATCGAGATTCTGCGCGACGCCAGCATCGACGAGCGCACGCGGGTGGCCCAGCGCCTGTGCAGCGTGATCGATGCGCCCTCGGCCCTGGCGCGGCTGATCCTGCGCGATGTGATCGAGGTCTCCGCGCCGGTGCTGGAAACCTGCACCTCGCTCGGCGATCCTGAACTGATCGACTGCGCCCGCAACGCGACCATCAAGCACCGGCTGCTGATCGCCGTGCGCCGCGACATCTCCGAACTGGTCTGCGAGGCCCTGGTCGAGCCGATGGAGGCGCCGGTGATCGAGGCGGTGTTGCGCAACGACACCGCGCGACTCTCTGCAAACGCCCTGGAAATCCTGGTCGCCGCCACCCGCGAACACACACGCAGCATCCCGCTGCTGCTCAAGCGCGCCGAGCTTCGGCCCAGCCACGCCTACATCCTGTTCTGGTGGGCCGACGCCGACGCGCGCCGCACCATCCTTCAGCGTTTCGCGGTGTCGCGCGAGGTGCTGCAGGAGGCGGCCAGCGACGTCTTCTCGCTGGCGGCGGCCGAGAAATGGGCCGACCCGCTGTCGCGCAAGGCGCTGCAGTTCATCGAACGGCGCCAGCGCAACCGCGCCGCCATCGAGAAAAGCCCGTTCAACAGCCTGGAAGACGCCGTCGCCGCCGCCCAGACCGGCATGACCCGCGAGATCGCCGAGGAAATCTCCTACCTCTCCGGCCTCAAACCGACCACGGGCGCCAAGATCTTCACCGATCCCGGCGGCGAGCCGATCGCCATCCTGTGCAAGGCCACCGGTCTGCCCAAGGCTGCGATCAAGGCGCTCTGGCGGGGCCTGCGCCGGCGTGAGACGGATTCCTCCGGCGAACTCTGGCCGGCGCTGGAGCGGGTGCTGATCATCCACGACATGATCGCCGTCGATCGGGCCCAGACGGTGCTGCGTTACTGGAACTGGTCGCTGTCCTCGGCCCTGACGCCCGCCCTGCTGCAGGCGATCCGCGACGGCGACGAGGAGGGGCTGGACGAATATTCGCTGCCCCAGCGCGCCGCCATGCTGGCGCTCTCCTCCGACTTCACCCGGTGAGGGACGACCTCGGGACGACTTGTCCGCGCGGCTAAGCAAGACCACGACGCCAGCTTGCAACGATGTTGCTAACCATCGTCTTGGTTATCTCAATTGTTCTTTGACGGCGTTTGTTGATCGAATTGACGCGGTTGGTTGTTGTCTCGCCGCGACAAGCTCGTTATGAAAGCTTTCAAGGTGCGTAAGACTCGCCGCCTCTCAGAAAAATCGCAAACGTCGACAGGCAAGATGAACATGGACGATAAATCGGAAATCATTGAGATGACGGCGGACATCGTGTCGGCCTATGTCGGCAACAATTCTGTATCGGCGAGCGAACTGCCTTCGCTGATCCAGAGCGTGCACCGCGCCCTGGCCGGCGTCTCCAACGGCGCCGAAGCCGTCGAGGCCGCGCCGAAAGAGCCCGCGGTGCCGGTGAAGCGCTCGATCACGCCCGACCATCTGGTCTGCCTGGAAGACGGCCGCAAGTTCAAGTCGCTGAAGCGGCACCTGCGCACCAAATACAATATGAGCCCCGAGGATTATCGGGCGAAATGGGGCCTGGCCAAGGACTATCCGATGGTCGCCCCCAACTACGCCAAGGCGCGCTCCGAGCTCGCCAAGCAGATGGGCCTGGGCCAGGGCGGTCGGCAGGCGCCGGCGCGCCGCGGCCGCTAGCCGACCGACGACGTCAAGGATCTGAGCGAAACGTCCGCCGCCTCGTCGCGGCGGGCGTTTTCGCTTGCGCCGGATTCACCGCTCAAGCGATAGTGAACGGGCCTGATTCCAAAGACTTGTTAGTGACTTCCAATGATCGCCCAAATCGGCGGCCCCGCGACTGCTGTCCGCGCCCATGAGGAGATCTTCGCCTACTGGGCGTCGCTGCGTCAGGGCGGCCGCCTGCCCGGCCGCGCCAGCATCCATCCGGCCGATTTCAAACGACATCTGCCGACCGTCAGCCTGATCGAAGTGCGCTCCGATCCGCGCGACTATCACCTGCGCCTGGCCGGAACCGGCCTCTACGGCGTCTATGGCCGCGAGATCACCGGCCATAGCCTGGAGGAGGTCTACAACACCGCCGCGACCGACTATTGGCGCACCGAGCTCGACAAGGTGGTGACCGAGCGCCGTCCGGGCGTCGGCGTGCACAACTTCGCCTGGCGTGGGGCGGGCCATCTGTCGATCCTGTGGCTGCGCCTGCCGCTGGCCTCGAACGGCGCCGACGTCGACATGATCCTCGGTTACGACGCGGTGCTGGGCGTGCAGGGCGACCGCGTGTTCAGCGGCATCCGCGCGGCCTAAGCCGTCGCCCTGGCGGCCTCGGCGTCGCGGCGGATGCGTTCGACCATCGAAAACAGCCCGTTGGAGCGCTGGGCGGAGAGCGCGCCCACCAGTCCCAACTGCTCGAAGCCGTCGCGCGCGTCGATCGCGAGGATCTCGGCCGGCGTCCGGTCGGAATAGAGCCGCAGCAGGATGGCGATCAGCCCGCGCACGATATGGGCGTCGGAATCGCCGCGGAAATCCAGTCTTCCACCGGGCCTGGGCTGGGTGATCAGCCAGACCTGGCTGGCGCAGCCGCGCACCTTGTTGGCGTCCGAGCGCTCGTCCTCGCTCAGCGGCGCCAACGTGCGGCCGAGGTCGATAACGTAGCGATAGCGCTCCTCCCAGTCACCCAGGAGGTCGAACTCGGTCTTCAGTTCGTCGAAGGCGGTGTCGGTTTGCGCGGTCATCGTGCAAGCGGACTTAAGGGGCGCGGAGGGCCCCCGCAATGACTTGTCCACAAGGCGCCGCGCCGGCTTGTCCCCAGCGTCTCGTCGCGTAGCGGGCGAGCGGGCTCGCGCGACTCCCCCGACGCCGGTAGTCTGCGCCCAGACACCATGACCCTCGCCACAGCCAGAGAGGTGAATTCACCCATCCAGGCGCCCGCCGCATCGCCGGTGAGCGAGGAGTTGCGCAATGTGCTCTGGTGGCACTGCGGCTGGGCCTTGGCCCTGACCGTGGCCGCGGTGGTGGTCTCGGTCGTGGCGCCCTGGTCGAACGGCGCGCCGGGGCTGGCGTTGATCGTCGGCGCCGCGCCGGCGATCGCGGCCATCGTGGCGCTGCGCTGGGAGACCGAGGGGTCCAGGATCGGGCTGCTGGCGGTCTGGGCCCTGGCCGGCGCGGTGGCGGCCGGCCTGACCGGCGGCTTGACCGGGCCGCTGGCCCCCTGGTGCCTGACGCCGCTCGCCGCCGCCATCCTGCTGGGCGCCCGGCGCATCTCCTGGGGCGCGGTGCTCAGCGTTCTGGCCCTGGCCAGCGTGGCGCTGGCCCAGGCCGCCGGCCTCAGTCAGCCGCCGCCGACCGGGGTGCTGGACGGGGCCCTGGCGCTGGTCGGCCTCATCACCATCACCATCGGACTGGCGGCGGCGATCCTGCTGCCGAGGTCCTTCCAGACGCCGGCGCGGGCGCTGCACGACGAGGCGCCGCTCGCCGCCCTGGTCGACGCCCAGCCGCTGCTTATCGCTGCCTTCGACGCCGACGGCCGGATCGTGGATGCCCATGGCGGCCTTCGCGACGACCTGGTCCTGCGGCTGACCGAACAGGGCCTGATCGGCGCCGCCGACCCGGAGGCCCAGGCGGGAATCGAGACGGTGCTGTTCACGGCCGCCCAGGGCGGCCGCGGCGCGATCCGCTTTCCGCTGGCCGGTCCGGAAGGCGTCTGGCTGGGGCTGGCCATGGCGCGCTCCGACGACGGCCGGCTGATCGGGGTGCTGCACGACGCCACCGCCGACCAGGCGCGCGAAACCGAGCTGGAAGCCGCGCGCGCCAACGCCGAGGCGCTGAATATCGGCAAGTCGCGCTTCCTGGCCAATATGAGCCATGAGCTGCGCACCCCCCTGAACGCCATCATGGGCTTTTCCGACATCATGCGGGAGCGGATCTTCGGGCCGCTGCCGGTCAAGTACGCCGAATATGCCGAACTGATCCACGACGCCGGCGCCCACCTGCTCGACCTGATCAACGACGTGCTCGACATGTCCAAGATCGAGGCCTCGAAATACGAGCTCGACCTCGAGGAGCTCGACACCCGCGAGCCGGTTTCGGCGGCGCTGCGCCTCATGCGGCTGCAGGCCGACGACGCCGGCGTTCAGCTGCGCGGCCTTCTGCCCAGTGAGCCGCTGGAGGGCGAGGCCGACCGGCGGGCGCTGAAGCAGATCGTGCTCAACCTGGTCTCCAACGCGCTCAAGTTCACCCCGCGCGGCGGACTGGTGACCGTCTCGCTGCAAGCCCTGGCCGGCGCGCTGGAGCTGTCCGTGGCCGACACCGGCCTGGGGATCGCCGAGGGCGACCTGGAGCGGCTGGGCCGGCCCTATGAACAGGCGGGCGACGCCGTCCAGCAGTCGAGAGGCACCGGCCTGGGCCTGTCGCTGGTGCGCGCCTTCGCCGAGCTGCACGGCGGCGAAATGTCGATCGAAAGCCGGCTGGGCGAGGGCACCGCGGTGACCGTGCGCCTGCCGGTGTTGACCGAGCCGCAGGCCGCGCAGCCGGTCGAACCGCCGTCCGAGAGCGGCGGCGAGGTGATCGCCTTCAAGCCTCAGCGCTGAGCCGAGGCCAGGAAGGCGCGACCGGCCGCGAAATCGCCGACCTCGACATAGGCCGTGCGCACCTGCTCGACGCCGTTCGCCCCGGCGAACAGGAAGTCGATCGCCACCGCCTCGCGTGGGTCGAGCCCGCTCAGCGTCTGGGCCGCGGCCTTGGGAAAGCGGAAGGCGACGCCCTGTCGCGCGCCGTACGGCAACAGCGTCGCGTCGGCATTGCCGCGCGCCTCAGCCATGAAAGCCTTGGTCGCCGAGCGCGGCGGGGTGCGGGCCGACAGCGGCGTCTTGCCGGGGCCGGCGTGGATCCCATTGATGAAGGCGTCCGGCGCCAGGCTCACGTCGCGCACCACCAGCCGCGCGGCGTAAGGTTGCGCGCCGTCCGCAAAGACCGCTACGGCGACCAGCGAGCTTGGGCCGTCGCCGCCGGCCAGCCCGAACACCAGCCGGCTGCCGTCGAACTGGTCGGTCTGCGACAGCTTCCAGATCGCCACGCGCCGCGAAGTCGAGCGGTCGGCGGTCCAGTCGGCGATCTCGCCCGGATAGCTCATCCGCTGCAGCTTGGAATAGCCGTCGAAGGCGGCGCGGACGCGGGTCGCGGCGGTGGCGATGTCGGGCGAACCGCACGGTGTCGCGGCGATCTTGGCGTCGGCCCGCTGCTCGACCTGGTCGAGGATGGCGTCCTTCAGGCCGGAGCGCAGCGCCGCCCCACGCGCCTGCGCCTCGGAAGCCTGCAGCGCGGACCCGAGTTCCGGCGTGAACAGCCGGCAGTGCTGGTCGGCGGCGGTCATCACCGCCCGCTCATAGAAGGCGTCGACCGCGGTCGCGTGCGCGAGGACGGGGACGGGGACGGAGATCGCAGCCAGCCCGGCCAGGATCGCCAACGCCTTGCCGAGGGGCGCGCCCCTTCTCCCCTCGCGGGAGAAGGTGGCCCCCTGGAAGGGGGTCGGATAAGGGGCCGCGCCGGCGATTGTGGGCGAAGGCTCCGGAGCGAGTATGGATAGGCTGGCGCGGCCCCTCATCCGACCGGTCTCCGACCGGCCACCTTCTCCCGCGAGGGGAGAAGGTCGCGTGTCGTTCGGGCCGGGGCGTCAACCGAACGATCGATTGATCGGGGGAAGCGGGCGATTTCGCATGGCATGGATTTAGCGGCTCTCGCATCTGCGGAAAGCCGCTAACCTAGGCGCTGGCCTCTTTCCCGACCGTTAGCGGAGCCTCCTGACCTCGTGCTGCTGTCGAGCGACCTCTGGGTGGCGGCCCTGATCCGCCGCGCCGAACAGGGCGGGGCCTTCGCCACGGTCGAGCGCAAGGGCGACCCGCGCGCCGGCGCGGTGCTGGTCAAGCTGGTCAATCGCCGCGACGGCTGGACCCGGCTCTATGCCGAGGCGGTGCGCGGCGACGGCGAGCGGGTCTGGATGCAGCCGGCCGGCTCGCAGGTCGAGGCCGATCTCGACGCCTATGTCGAACGCAGCCGCCGCATCGATCCGGACCTCTGGGTGGTGGAGATCGACGACGCCAAGGGCCGCCACTTCCTGACCGAGCCGGTGGAAGGCGAAAGATGACAGCGCCGCCCGTCCGGGCTATCTCCGCGCCCCCATGAACGCGCTGACCCCCGCCGCCGAAGCCGCCCGCCGCCGCACCTTCGCGATCATCTCGCACCCGGACGCCGGCAAGACCACGCTGACCGAGAACCTGCTTCTGGCCGGCGGGGCGATCCGCGCGGCCGGCGCCGTACGCGCGCGCGGCGAACAGCGGCGCACCCGCTCCGACTGGATGAAGATCGAACGCGAGCGCGGCATCTCGGTCTCGGCCAGCGCCATGACCTTCGACCACGCCGGCCTGATGTTCAATCTGCTGGACACGCCCGGCCACGAGGACTTTTCGGAAGACACCTATCGCACGCTGACCGCCGCCGACGCCGCGGTCATGGTGCTGGACGCCGCCAAGGGCATCGAGCCGCAGACGCTGAAACTGTTCGAGGTCTGCCGCCTGCGCGACATCCCGATCATCACCTTCATCAACAAGATGGACCGCGAGGCGCTCGACCCGTTCGAACTGCTCGACGAGATCGCCGCCAAGCTGGCGCTCGACCCCGCGCCGCTCTACTGGCCCGCCGGCTCCGGCGGTCGCTTCAAGGGCGTCCTGGAGCTGCGCTCGAACAAGTTCCTGCCGTTCCAGAAGAGCGGCGAGCAGCCGGCGCCGGTGGCCTTCAAGTCCAACGCCATCGCCGTCCGCCTCGATCCCGACGAACAGGGCGAACTGGAGGAGGGGGCCATGCTGGTGCAGGAGGCGGCCAAGCCTTTCGACCCGCAGGCCTTTCTCGAAGGCCACATGACCCCGATCTTCTTCGGCTCGGCGCTGCGACGCTTCGGCGTGCGGCAGTTGCTGGAGGGCATCGGCGCTTACGCTCCCGCGCCCAAGGCGGTGAAGGCCGAGCGCGGCGACGAAGAGACCCACGTGGTCCCCGGCGATCCGGAAGTGTCGGGTTTCATCTTCAAGGTCCAGGCCAATATGGACCCCAATCATCGCGACCGGGTGGCGTTCCTCAGGCTCTGTTCCGGCGAGTTCAGGCGCGGCATGAAGCTGAAAGTGCAGAACACCGGCCGGCAGCTCTCGGTCAATGCGCCGATCATGTTCTTCGCCTCCGACCGCGAACTGGCCGAGGACGCCTTCGCCGGCGACGTGATCGGCATCCCCAACCACGGCATATTGCGGGTTGGCGACAGCCTCTCGGAGACCGGCCGGCTGCGCTTCGCCGGCCTGCCCAACTTCGCGCCGGAAATCCTGCAGCGCGTGCGGGTCACCGATCCCCTCAAGGCCAAGCACCTGAAGAAGGCGCTGGAGAGCCTGGCCGAGGAAGGGGTCACCCAGCTCTTCCGGCCGATCATCGGTTCGGACTTCATCGTCGGCGCGGTCGGCCAGCTGCAGTTCGAGGTCATGGCCGATCGGCTTGGCGGCGAGTACGACCTGGACGTGGTCTTCGAGCCCGCCCCTTACGCCGAGGCCCGCTGGCTCGCCGCCAGCCGCGCCGACCTCGAGGACTTCTCCAGCAAGCACCGCAGCGCCATGGCCGCCGACCTGGACGGCCAGCCGGTCTTCCTCGCCAAGTCCGCCTGGGAGATCGGCTACGTCATCGAACGTTTTCCAGATGTGCAGTTCCTGCGCACCAAGGAGCGGGGCTAGGCGACGCTATGAAACGATAGTCAGCCACACCCCGGAAACGCTGCCGCCGCTGACCGACGTACAGCGCGAGCACCTTGCCCAGCGAGCGGGGCGGCCGCAGATCAACATGGCTCATTGATTTCGAGTATGCATTTGACACCATATTCATTGCGCGCCATATATCGCTATGAATTGGCGAGTTCAGTTCCACGCTGACTTCGCGCGCGAGGCGGATGCTCTGTCAGAGACCGTGCGAGTAGAGTTGATTGCGCGGATTCGGTTGCTTGAGCATCTCGGGTCCAGCCTTGGTCGACCCGCGGTCGATACACTGAGCGGCTCCAAGCACGCGAACATGAAGGAACTGCGCTTTCGCGCCGATGGCGGTGTGTGGCGCATCGCCTTTGCGTTCGACCCTGAACGCGCCGCCATCCTGCTGGTTGGCGGTGATAAGTCAGGCGTCAGTTCGGGTCGGTTCTACAAGGGCCTGATCAAGCGGGCTGACGCCCGTTTCGATCAACATTTGGAGGCGCTCAAATGACCTATCGCACCATTGATGCCAACGATTGGATCGCGCGGCAGCCCAAGACCGTCCAGGAGGCCGGCGAAGCGCGCGGCCAGGAGCTCATCCGCGAGGTCACGCTTCGGGAGGTCCGCGAGGCGGTAAAGCGCACCCAGGTCGAGGTCGCCGCCGCCATGGGCACATCGCAGGATCGG
>DASYAQ010000481.1:0-4966 GCA_036501225.1 Caulobacteraceae bacterium
CCATCCAGCCCATCTCGCCGTGGCGGCCCAGGGCGACGAATTCCTCCAGGCGCGCGGCGGCCGGCCAGGGGGTCTCGACCCCGGTCAGGCCGCAGGCGTCGAAACCGATATCCCTGGCTTTCGCGCGAATCCGCGCTTCGATGGGCTCAGAAGTCGAGGTCGTCATAATGTGGCGCCGGCATCAGGCCGGGCCAGCGGTCGGCGAGCAGCGGCCGGAAACAGGGGCGCGATTTCAGCTTCATGTACCAGGTGCGCACTCCGCGAAATTCCCCCCAGGGAATATCGCCGAAATAGTCGATCACCGACAGGTGCGCCGCGGCGGCGAAGTCGGCCAGGCTGAGGCGACGGCCGTTCAGCCAGTCGCGATCCTCCAGCAGGTGCTCGATATAGGTGAGGTGGACCTTGAGCGCGTCGCGCCCGGCGCGCAGATTGGCGTGGTCGGGCGAACCCATGCCCAGAAGACGCTTCTCCATCTTTTCGTGCAGCAGCAAGCCGTTGACTTCGTTGTCGAACTTGCGGTCGAACCACTGCAGCAACCGCCGCGTCTCGGCGCGCTCGGCCGGATCGCGGCCCATCAGGCCGGGCTCGGGCTCGTTCTCCTCGACATGTTCGAGAATGGCGCGGCTCTCGCAGATGATGATCTTCTGGCCGTCGCGGACCTCGACCAGCACCGGCGTCAGGCCGGAAGGATTGAGCGTCTGGAAATCGCTGCGCCGTTCCCAATAGCGTTCCTGCACCTCGTTGAAGGCCAGCCGCTTTTCGCCGAGCGCCAGCCGGACCTGGCGCGACGCCGGGTCGAGCGGAAAGTGATGCACGGTGCGTTCGACGGTCATGGCTGGGGATCAGCTAGCGCCTGGCCCTTAAGGTCCCGTTTACCGAACCGAGGATTTCGGCGGGGTCTCGTGCACTTCGGGAAAGGATCCGCCGTGCGGCTCGGCGGCGCCGCGCGGATCGGGATGCACGATGATGTCGGCGGTGGGATAGGCTTCCAGTACCCGCCGCTCGGCCGCCACCATCACCTGATGCGCCTCGACCAGGCTGAGCGAAGGCTCGAGTTCGGCGTGGATCTGGATGTGGATATAGGGGCCCGAGGCGCGGGTGCGCATCGAATGCACGTCCCGAACCCTCGGATCCTGGGTCATCAGTTCGGCGATCCGCGCCCGCGAGTCGTCCGGCAGTTCGTGGTCCATCAGTTCGAAAGCGGCCTGGCGGAAGACGCCGATCGCGCCCCAGAACAGCCAGGCGGTGACCAGCAGCCCGGCGATCGCGTCCGGGGCCGGGCCGCCGAGCAGGGCGCTCGCCCCGATGCCGGCCAGGGCGACGAGGTTGGAGCCGAAGTCGACGACATAGTGGGTCCGGTCGCCTTGCACGGCCACTGAACGCGTCCGGCGCAGCACCCAGGACTGGGCGAAGACCAGGCCGGCGGTCATCACCAGCGACACTCCCATCACCGCCATGCCCCAGCCCTCGGCGGTGATCGGCTGGGGGTGCAGCAGGCGCACGACCGCCTCTTCCGCGACCAGGGCGGCGGTGGCGAAGACCAGGCCGGCCTGGGTCAGGCTGGCGAAGGCTTCGGCCTTGCCATGGCCGAAGCGATGCTCGCGGTCCGGCGGGCTGGCCGCGTAGCGGACCGCGAAATAGGTGATCAGCGCGGCCAGCACATCCAGGCCGGAATCGGCCAGCGAGGCCAGCAGCGCCGCCGAACCGGAGGCGTGCCAGGCCCAGGCCTTGACCAGGGTCAGCGTCAGGGCCACGGCCACCGACAGCCGGGTGATCCGCCGGGTCATCAGCGCCGTCTCGGCCACGCCGAGCGGGGGATGGACGCTCGCCGTCATTCCGCGTCGAACTCCGCCACCAGGTGACCGGGCTCGACCTCGCCCAGCCGCGGAATATAGATGCCCGCCACCGGGTCGACAGGCAGCTTCGACGGCATGAAGCGGAGCGCGGTCAGCGGATCGAGCGGGCTCGGCGGTTCACCAGCCAGGCGTACGCGCACACGCGAGCGCTCGCGGATCGGATCGGGGATCGGCACGGCGGACAACAGGCCCCTTGTATAGGGGTGCCGCGGATGAGCGTAGATCTGCTCACGCGAGGCCTGCTCCATCACCCGGCCCATATAGAGCACCATCACCCGGTGGCTGATCTCGCGCACCACCGCCAGGTCGTGGCTGATGAACAGCATGGCCATGCCCAGCCGCTTCTGCAGCCCGCTCAGCAGGTCGATGATCTGGGCGCGGATGGAGACGTCCAGCGCCGACACCGCCTCGTCGCAGATCACCAGCCGGGGTTTGAGGATCATGGCGCGGCCGACGCCGACCCGCTGGTTCTGGCCGCCGCTGAGTTCGTGCGGATAGCGGTTGATCAGGCCCTGGTCGAGCTCGACCTGGTCCAGCATGGCGCGCACCGCGACCTCGCGCTCGGCCCTGGTCATCGACGGGCGAAAGGCGCGCAGGGGTTCGGCGATGGAATCGCCGACGGTCATGCGCGGGTCGAGGCTGGCCAGGGGGTCCTGGAAGACGATCTGCAGGTCCTGGCGCGCCGCGCGCATGGCCGACTGGTCGGCATGGGTGATGTCGCGGCCGATGAGGGTCACAGCGCCGGCGGTCGGCGCAATCAGGTTCAGCACCGCCCGCGCCAGGGTCGACTTGCCAGAGCCGCTTTCGCCGACCACGCCAAGCGTCTCGCCCTGGCGCAGCTGGAAGCTGACCCCGTCGACGGCGCGCAGCCGCTTGGTCTCGGCGAACAGGCCCTGGCGGACCGGAAACCAGACCTTCACATCGTGCGCCTCGACGACGATGTCCGCGTCGGGCGCGACCGGATCGGGCATGGGCCGCCCCCCGCGATCGTCGCGGTCCAGGCGTGGAATGGCGGCTAAGAGGGCGCGGGTATAGTCGCTCCGCGGCGCCGTAAAGACCCGCTCGGCCTCGCCTTCCTCAACATAGAGGCCGTCCTTCATCACCGCGACCCGCTCGGCCAGCCGCGCGATTACCCCCATGTCGTGGGTGATCAGCACCATGGCGGTGTGGGTCTCGTTCTTCAGCTCGGCCATCAGGTCGAGGATTTCCGCCTGCACGGTCACGTCCAGCGCCGTGGTCGGTTCGTCGGCGATCAGCAGCTCCGGGCCGCAGGCCATGGCCGCGGCGATCATCACCCGCTGGCGCATGCCGCCGGAAAGCTCGTGCGGGAACTGCTTCAGCCGCCGCGCGGCCTCGGGGATGCGCACATGCTCCAGCCACCGCTTCGCCTCGGCCATGGCCTTGTCGTGGCCAAGGCCCAGATGGGCGCGCAGCGGTTCGGCGATCTGCTCGCCGATGCTGACGTGCGGGGTGAGCGCGGTCAGCGGATCCTGGAAGATCATGGTCATCCTCGAGCCGCGCAGCTTGTTCAAGGCGCTGCGCTTGAGCCCAAGCAGCTCCTGGCCGTGCAGCCGGATCGAGCCGGTGGCGCGGCCGTTCTGGGCCAAGAGGCCCATGGCGGCCATGAAGGTCTGGCTCTTGCCCGAGCCGCTCTCGCCGACCACGCCCAGGCATTCGCCGCGCGCGACCCGGAGGCTCACCCCCCGCACGGCCTGGACCAGCCCGTCATGGGTCCGGAAATCGATGCACAGCCTGTCGATGGCGAGGACGGGCGTGTTGTCAGCGGAAGCGGGCAAATCGGGCGTCCTGAACACGTTGCGAGGGCCAGCACCCTAGCCCGCCGCAAAGCCAGCGCCAATTGCCGGACTATCCAGAGGGGGCTAGCAATCGACCCCTTCTCCCCTCGCGGGAGAAGGTGGCCGGTCGGAGACCGGTCGGATGAGGGGCCGCGCTGACCTCTCCACGACCGCGCCAGCGCCCTCTTACTAACCGCCGGCGCGGCCCCTCATCCGCCCCTGCCTTCGCAGGGGCACCTTCTCCCGCGAGGGGAGAAGGGACGCGGCGGCCAATTCTTCAATCTAAACCGCCGACGCCACGCTGGCGTGGGTGAAGCCGGCGAGGGCGGCGTCGTCCACCGCGTTGGGGGTCGGCAGGCCGTGGACGATCAGGTTGGGGCTGACGGTCTGGGCGGCGATGGCGAAGGCTTTCAGGCGCGCCGGGGCGTCGCCCGCGCTGAGGCCCAGCCACGCGGCCTCGACGGCCACGCCGCGCAGGCCGCAGGCCTTGACCGCGGCCAGCGCCGGGCGGCTCGGGCGCACCCGGCCGACCACGCCGGTGCAGAGCGAACGCACCAGCCCGACCACCTCGACCAGCCGGCTGGGCGGCACGCCGGCGTCCAGGCCGCAGATCTCCAGCAGCATGCAGGCGCGCATGGCCTCGCGCACCGACTGGGTCAGGCTCAACAGCCGCAGCCGCGTGTGCTGCACCGCCAGCGAGGAAAAGCTCACCGGCACGTGCAGGGTGAGCGGCCCGCCATAATCGGCGGACTCCTCCAGCAGGGTGGCGGCATAGGCGAAGGTGGCCACGTCGATGGCCTCCAGCTCGGCGGCGTTGGCGCCCAGCGGCATGCCCGAGCGCCCGATCAGGAAGGACATGATCAGGCCGCGGCGCAGGTTCCACACCGGCTCGACCGTCAGCCGGATGTCGAACGGCTCCTGTTTCGGCAGGGCGAGTTCGACCACGCTGGTCCGCCCCGCCAGCGGCGGCCGCCAGGGCGGCGATTGCTGTTCGCTGAGGTCCTCGGCCCCGCCCGCCGACGCCGCCTTCATGGCGGTGCGCACCCGGGCCAGGCGGCCGAGGTCGGCCGGCGCCGAGACGATGGCGCCGTCGACCAGGTCGGTGACCACGCGCACGGCGATGTCGCCGGTCTTGATCTCGCCCAGGAAGAATTTCAGCACGTCCTGCAGGATGGTCAGGCACAGGGCCTGGGCGGCGAAGCCGGGCGCGCTGGGCGCGGCGACCAGATAGTTGATGTCGTCGATGCGCACGGCCAGGTCGGCCGGGCCCAGCTTGCGCTGGAACTCCTGCTCGACATGCTCCCAGACGCGGCC
>DASYAQ010000482.1:0-1508 GCA_036501225.1 Caulobacteraceae bacterium
TTGAGGTGGGCGAACAGCATCTCGACCTTCTTCCGCTCTCGGCGCGAGGTGATGTAGGCGTCGGTCTTGGCGATGGCGCGGGCCTTGTCGCGGGCGGCTTCATGGATGGAGCGCGGGACTTTGCGCGCCGAGACGTTGGGGCAGCATCGCGGCTTCATCGGGCAGGCGTCGCAGTCGAGCTTGCTGGCGCGGTAGCGCACGGTTTCGTCCTTGGCCACGCCGGTGCGCGGCGTGGCGAACAGGCGACGGTATTTTCGTAAGGCTTTCCCCGCCGGGCAGACATAGGCGTCGGCCGTCTGGTCGTAGGCGAAGTCATCGCGCGAGAAGGTCCCGTCTATGCGTTTGGACTTGTCGAACACCGGGATGTGCGGCTCGATCGCCCGCTCATCGACCAACCAGGCGAGCATCTCGGCCGAGCCGTAGCCGGTGTCGGCGGCCAGACGCTCCGGCGTGACCCCGAGCCGGTCGGCGGTGCGGTCGATCATGGTCTTGGCCGCCGTGACCTCGGCCTGGCGCACGGCGGTGGTGGCCTCGACGTCCATGATCACCGCGTTCTTCAGATCGATCAGATAGTTGTCGGCATAGGCGTAGACCGCTGGTCCGCCACGCGCGGCGGTCCACCTGGCCGCCGGATCGGTGGGCGAGACGAACTTCGGCTCGACCGGGGTCGCCCCGCCGAAGGCCGCGTCGTCGAGGACGGCCAGATACTCGCTGACCGCCCGGTTCGAGGTCGGGTCCAGGTCGCCGCCTGCCGCCACGCCGCGTTGACGATGGGCGTCGGCGACGATGATGCTGGCGTCGACCGCGAAGCCTTCGCCGCCGACCAGCCCCTCGGCCATGCAGCGGGCGACCACCGTCTCGAACACCTGCCGCAACAGATCACTGTCGCGGAACCGGCCGTGGCGGTTCTTGGAGAAGGTCGAATGGTCCGGCACGTCGCCGTCCAGCCCCAGCCGGCAGAACCAGCGGTAGGCCAGGTTCAGGTGGACCTCCTCGCACAGCCGCCGCTCCGATCGGATGCCGAAGCAGTAGCCGACCAGCAACATCCGGATCATCAACTCGGGATCGATCGAGGGGCGACCAACCGGGCTGTAGTAAGACGCCAGATGAGCGCGCACGCCTTCCAGATCGACGAACCGGTCGATCGACCGAAGCCGATGCTCCGCCGGCACATGGCGGTCGAGCGAGAACTGGTAGAACAACGCCCCCTGGTCGACTTGGCGCTCACCCATCATCCGACTGAACTCCGGCCTCAACGACCAGAGTGAATCAGCGCCGCCCAGACCTGGCAAGGCCGGGGTTTTTCAACACAATCCACCCTAAGCAGACTCCGGCGCCATTAGCCTCTCGCTAGGACCGTCTTCGCGATCCGGCCCGCCTTCCGACCACAAACCGCTGCGTTCTCAGCGATCTCAGCAGGCGCTAGAGCGGATTCTGCTCAGTCTGCATCGTATCCGCAGCTGGTGAAGTAGTTTCGGCATTCGGTGGAGGCGAAGCAGTCGACGAAG
>DASYAQ010000483.1:0-4360 GCA_036501225.1 Caulobacteraceae bacterium
GGCGTCGACGTCTCCGAGCGAATGCTGGAGCGCGCCCGAACGATGACCGACGACGCCGCCATCGCCTATGAGCGCGCCGATCTGGAGGTGTTAGAGCCCGCGGCGCAGAGCGTCGACCTGGCCTACAGCTCGCTCGCCTTCCACTATGTCGAGCAACTGGAGCGGCTGTTCGGCGCGATCCACCGCGCGCTCACGCCCGGTGGCCGGCTGGTGTTTTCGGTCGAGCATCCAATCTTCACCGCGCCATCCACGCCCGGCTGGACGGTGGATGCGGCCGGCCGCAAGGTCTGGCCCGTCGACGGCTACCAGCTCGAAGGCCCGCGCACGACCCGATGGCTCGGTCGCGACGTGGTCAAGCAGCACCGCACCATCGGGACCTATGTCAGGCTGCTGATCGGCGCCGGCTTCAGGATCGCGCACCTGGAGGAGTGGGCGCCCACGGCCGCTGAGGTCGAGGCGCGGCCGGACTGGGCTGACGAAAGGCAACGGCCGATGTTCATGCTCATCGCGGCCGAGGCCTAGAGGCGATGGCGGGCGCCGTCATGCTCTGGATCGGCGCGGCGGTCGGGGCTGGCTTTACCCTGAGCGCGCAGTCATCCGGCGAGATGCGGCGCTATCGCGGCAGGCGTTACTACGACCAACAGTCGCAAGGCCCGCTGAAGGTCGTACGCACGGAAGACCCGGACGCGTTTCAAGACGGCCTGTTGCTCCGCTGGGCGGCCGTCGTGGTGCTGGCTCTGTTGGGCGTCGCCGTCGCCGTCGCCGTGCGGCTCGGCTATTTTCCGAACTGAGACCCGGGCCCGGGGCGGGCGGTTGCCCACGTTGAGAGACGGCGCTAAGCTTGGCGTCTGGCCGATACGGCGGCCTCCTGTTCGCGGATAGGGCTCAGCCCACCGGATGTGACGACCTCGGTCTTCATCCCTTTTCCTGCCCGTTCGCGAACACCGGGCGCTTCAAGGAAGAGGTTCGCCATGACCGCGACCAGCGGGCCCGGCAAGTCGTCGCCGGGACTCTCCGACACGATAAAATCGCTGCGCCCCTTTGTTCCCGCAAAGGATTTTCAGGCCAGCAAAAGCTTCTACCGGGACCTCGGATTTGAGTTGCTGCACGACAGCCCCGACCTGGCGGTGCTGTTGCTCGGCGCAACCACGTTTCTGCTGCAGAACTTCTACGCGCCCGGATGCGCCGAGAACTTCGTCGTGCAGCTGGTTGTGACCGACGTCGAGGCTTGGTGGCGCAAGCTTCAACCATTGGATCTCGCGTCGCGGCATCGCGTCCGTGCGCCGGTTCCCCCGAAACCGATGCCATGGAACGCAACGGTCCTCTTCCTCTTCGACCCATCGGGCGTCATGTGGCAGATCACGGAGTATACCCACGCGCTGGCGAAGGCCGAGTAGGTCTGACGATGACAGGATCAGTGGCGGATACCGTGGGTCTTCGTGTGCTCCACGACGGCGCGAAGCCCATACACGACACGGGCGAATCCTATCGGTTCGGCCTGCAGCGCGGTCCCGACGACGTGCAGGAGGGCGCGGCGCTGGCCGATGGCCGACTGGCTTTCGATATCGCGCTGCGCGTCAAGCCCGGTTCCGATCTGGACCGGCCCGTATTTCTCGGCGATTTCACCTTCGGCCCATCGCACGCGCGATTCCTCCACCTCGGCTGGAAACCCGACCGGCCAGGCTGGATCAATCGGGTCAAGGTTCCGCTGTCCGGCATCAACTGGGCCCAGGTACGCGCGGCCCAGGCCTCTGGCGGACGCCTAACCGCAGATGCGACCGGCCGCCAGCCGCACCGGCCCCGCCCGTTGACCTGGTCCTTGGCCGAGGGGTCTCAGAGAGAGTCGCAATGACCGCGACCAGCGGGTCCGGCAAGTCGTTGCCGGCCAAACCCTCAGAAGAACATCTGCGCAAGGAAGCCAAGCGGCTGGCCAAGTCGAAGGGCGTGCCCATCGCCCAGGCGCAACGCCAGCTGGCGCAGGACTACGGCTTTCCAAGCTGGCCCAAGCTGTTGACTCAGGTGCGCGGCCGGAGCCCGGCCGCGGCGGAGCCGCCGCCGCTGATCAGGGCCGTGATCGCCGGCGATCTGGCGGGAGTCGAACGCGCGATCGCCGCGGGTGAGCCGCTTGATGCTACCGTGGAAGGCCAGGGCTCGCCGCTCTGGTTAGCCTGCGACAGCGTTGCGCCGGCGGCGACACGGCTGGCCATCGTAACCCGGCTGCTCGACGCCGGCGCCAATCCGCGCACCGGGACGCCCTTCGATAAGGTGCCGCTGCACGCGGCGGCGCGGCTCGGGCCCTGGTCACTGGTCGAGCTGCTGATCCGGCGTGGCGCGGTGCATTGGCAGGATGACAGCCGCGGCCGCACGGCGGTCGACTACGCGCGCAAGGGCGATGCGCCGGACAAGACGGAGATCGTCCACAAGCTTTCGCGCCCGGTGCTCGACGATGCCGATTTCGCCGCCGCCGTCGCGGCCATCCATGCGGGCGATCTGCCGGGCCTGAAGCGTTTGCTCGACGCCCATCCCGACCTGATCGAGCGTCGCGCGATCGAGCCGGACTGCTATCCGCGGGACTATTTCCGTGATCCGAAGCTGATCTGGTTCGTGGCCAACAACCCCGACGTGATGCGCGAGGTCCCGGCTGAGATTGCCGAGATCGCGCGAGAGATCGCCGGGCGCAGTGTCGCCAAAACCGACCTGGACTACACGCTGGAACTGGCGATGAGCAGCAGCCCGGCGCCCTGGCGCGATCGCCAGCCGGCGCTCCTGCAGGCCCTGCTGGACGCCGGCGCGTCGCCGACCCGCGAGGCGGTGCTGATGACGCTGGGCCACGGCCAGCGCGAGCCGGTCCGGCAGATGCTGCGGCGAGGCCTCGACCTCACCGCGCCGATCGCGGCCGGGTTGGGCCAGACCGAGGCCCTCTCCGGCCTGCTCAGCCAGGCGTCGCAGGCCGAGAAGCAGGCGGCCCTGAGCATGGCGGTGATGAACGGCGAGCACGAAGCCGCCCGCCTCAGTCTCGCCGCCGGGGCCGACCCCAACGCCCGCATGGTGGTGCACCGCCATTGCATGCCCGCCCATTCGGCGGTCAGCCGAGACGACGCGGCCATGCTCAAGCTCTTGGTGGAGCAGGGCGCGCGGCTGGATGTGGTGGACACGTCGTGGAACTCGACCCCGATCGGCTGGGCCAGGTTCCTGAAAAAGCTCAAGGTCCAGGCCTTCCTGGCCTCGCTCGACACGGCTTGAACGCCCGCGCCGCCACTGTCATCGACATGCCGTCCTGGGCCGCTAGGTTGAGGACGGTTTTTCGACGGAGGGGCGACCATGACGGCCAATTGCGATCTCGATGCGCCGGACGCGGCCAGCGCCGGACCCGGCTGCGCGCGGGCCTGGCTCGACCACAATCTGCGCATGACCGACATCCTGACCGTCGGCACCCACAACAGCTATCACCAGGCCATCTCCGAGCCGATCATGGAGATGATCCGCCGCGCCGCGCCGCAAGCGTGGGAGGGGCTGGACTACGCCCACCCGCCGCTGACCGAACAGCTCGACGACGGCGCCCGGGCGCTGGAACTGGACATCTATTACGACCCCGAGGGCGGCCGCTACGCCTACCCCGCCGGCATGACCCTGACGCGGCAGGAGATCTCGCCGGCCTATGTCGAGGCGATGTCGAGGCCCGGCCTGAAGGTGATCCACATCCAGGACATCGACTTCCGCTCCAGCGTCTACACCTATGTCCAGGGCCTGAAGGAAATCCGCGCCTGGTCGCTGGCGCATCCGGACCACACGCCGATCCTGCTGACCATGAACACCTCCGACGGCAAGTCGCGCGTGCCCGGCGGAACGGACGGCCTGCCGTTCGACGAGGCGGCCTACGATGCGCTCGATGCGGAGATCGCCTCGGTCTTCCCACCCGGCGCGGTGATCACCCCGGATGTCGTGCGCGGCGGAGCGGCCACCCTGCGCGAGGCGATCCTTGCAAAGGGCTGGCCGACGCTGGGCGCGGCGCGCGGCAAGATCCTCATCGCGGTCGACGAATATGGCCGCCATCGCGACGCCTATCGGCGCGGCCGCAAGTCGGGCGAGGGCTGCATGTGCTTCGTCAATTCCGACGAGGACGCGCCGGATAACGCCTATTACACCCTGAACGAATACGCCGACGGGCCGCGCATCACGGAGCTGGTGAAGGCGGGTTTCATGGTCCGCACCCGCGCCGACGCCGAGACCGTCGAGTCCAGGGCCAACGACACCAAACGCCGCGATGCGGCCTTTCTCTGCGGCGCGCAATACGTCTCGACCGACTATCGCCGTCCCGATACGCGGTTCTCCGACTACCAGGTGCGGCTGCCCGGTGATC
>DASYAQ010000484.1:0-6780 GCA_036501225.1 Caulobacteraceae bacterium
ACGAAACAACGAGCGCGATACGCGCTCGTCCCCACTAATCCGCCTGAACAGCCATCAGGTCGCGTATCGTTAGCGAAACATTAGAGGGCGCGCAACTGGGGTATCGCCGGTTTTTTACGAATGTTTTGTATGGGCAAACCCCCGGATGCGCTCCCGGGGCCGGCAACCAGGGGTCACCTAAACCCCTCCCTCGTCCCGGGGCGGCGGAACAGATGCGCCCGTCGGACGCTGAGCTGAACCGTGAGCTGAGCCGTGATTGCGCGGCATCCGGCTTTATCGGCGGCTCCAGAGCTGTGGGGGCGGGGCGGGCCTTTCCCGATTCGTTGTCGCCGCGGGCGGGCCGCTCGAACGCGCCTTCCGCCAGGCGCCGCGAATAGCCTATGAAGGCCGCGCGCTCGACCGTGCGAGACTCGACCCCGGATTTCGTAGCGATGATCCGTTTCTGGGCAGGTCGGGCGGGCTGTGCTTTAGAACCGGGCTGAATCCATGAAGCGTTCTTCCTCCTCCACCGCCAAGCGCGGCCTAAAACGAACGCCGCTGCCACCCGCCCAGCTTGCCCTGGTGCTGCGCGAGGCGGCCGAGCACCGGGTGGCGCGCCGCGACGACCAGGCCATCGCGCTCTACAGCCATGTGGAACGGCACAATCCCGAAGCGCTCGACGCACCCTACTTCCTGGCCCTGATCGATTTGGCCCGCGGGCGGCCGGCCGAGGCCCTGCCGCGGCTGGAGGCGCTGAGCCTGCGGCTGCCCAACCAAGCCATGGTCTGGACGGCGCTTGGCTATGCGCGCCGCTCGCTTGCCCGCTGGAGCGAGGCGCTGGAGGCTATGGATCAGGCCCGACGACTGAATCCCGACACGCCGCAGCCCGAACGGACCGAAGTACTGGAGGTGCTGGGCAGCATCGACGAGGCGATCGCCAACTACCGTCGGGACGCCGAGCGGCCCACTCTGCGGCTGGGGGCGCTGATTGGCCTGGCCGCACTCCGGCCGAGCGAGATCAGCCCGGCGGAGAAGGCGGAGATGGTCCGGGCCTCCAACGCCCCTGACCTCGACACGGAGACCAAGACGCTGCTCTATTTCGCGCTGGGAGAGGTCGAGGAAGTCGGTGGCGACACCGACGCGGCGTTCGCAGCCTTCGCCGCCGGAAACGACTTCCGCCGCCGAACCCTTACCGGCGAACTGCCAAGGCCGGTTCCGCGACCGATCGAACCGCCGTCGCGTCGCCTCAGTCCCGCCCAGGCGGCTGAAGAGAATCGCGCGGCCATCGCCTTCCGCAAGGCCGTGTTTACAAAGGACTTCATCGCCCAATACCAGGGCAGAGGCCACCATATCGGCGCGCCAATCTTCGTGGTCGGAATGCTGCGATCCGGCTCGACCCTCCTGGAGCAGATCCTGTCCAGCCATCGGCGGGTGCAGGGGTTAAACGAAACCGGTGCTCTGAGGGAGGCGGTGCGCGGCCAATACCCGCTCGACCTGTTCGCGCCCAACCCGCCCAATCATTATCGCACCCTCGCTGAGACCTATTTCAAGGCGATGCACGCGCTCGGCTGGGGCAGCGCCCCGCGCTTCGTCGACAAGGCGCTGCACAACTATCTGGACATAGGCCTCATTCACCTGATGCTGCCCAAGGCGGTCATCCTGCACAGCGTGCGCGACCCGGTGGACACGTGCCTAGCGTGTTATCGAAAAGTGTTTCAGACTGGAAATGAAACGACATACGACCTCGCCGACATCGGTCATGAGTACGTCCGCTACCGCGAGATGATGGATCACTGGGCCCGGGTGCTGCCGGGCCGGGTCATCGACGTCAGCCACGAGGCGCTGGTGACCGATCCGGAGGCGCGCATCCGCTGGCTGGTCACCGAGGCCTGCGGCCTGGACTGGGACCCCGCCTGCCTGCGCTTCTACGAAACCAGGCGGCCGGTGCGCACCGCCAGCGTCGCCCAGGTGCGCCAGCCGATCTTCACCACCTCGGTCGAGCGCTGGCGCCGCTACGAGAAGCACCTCGGCCCACTGTTCGAGGCGCTCGGCCCCTACGCGCCGCCAAGGGGTTAGGCGCCGCGTTCGGCGATCAGGCGGTTCAGCCGCGCGCGCACCGCGTCGTGCCACGGCTGCACGCGGTCGTACTGATGCACCATGGCGTAGGGGATGCCGGCGGCGGTGGTGATCAGTTCGCCGTCGAACAGCGGCAGGGGCTCGAGCAGATAGGGGCGAAGCGCTTCCGTGTACGGACTGACGAAGGTGCCGGCCTGGCAGACCAGCCCGTCTTCCGACAGCCCGAACTGGCAGGCGCTGCGATAGGGCTCCATGTCGAGCAGCAGGTTGTAGGCGCTCTGGTCGGCGACGTTCGCGCCGCTGGAGCGGGCGATCAGGCCGACGGCGAGCGCGATGTCGGCGATGGCGCGCGCCTCGCCGGCCAGCACGCCCACATTGTAGACGCAACTGTCCTTGAGCCGCGCCGCCAGGTCAGGAAAGCTCAGGGTCAGGTTGTCGCGGTTCCACTTCTCGTCGCGATAGAGGATGCCCTCGCTGGCGGCGACGAAGGCCTTGGTCAGCTTCGCCTGCAGCCAGACCATGGGATCGGCCTGGAAATAGACGTCGCGCACGTCGGTGACCACGCAGTAGCGCAGGTTGTCGCCGGCGCCGCGGATCACCTCGTAGATGTCGTAGAAGCGCTGGTTCCACACCGAGCCGCGCAGGGGCATCTCGATGACCTGAAACCCCATCGCACGCAGATTGTCGGCGACCAGCTTGCCGTCGTCATAGACGATCATCGCCCTGATGCCGGCAAAGCCGCACAGGGTCAGGCTGTGCGCCCAGACCTCGATATCCTGCCAACCGAGGCCGCCGACGGCGCCCAAGATCAGATCCTGTTTGTCGGCCATGCGGACGCGGCGGCTCCTTGCGGGTCGGACTTGGGCGGCGATCAGAACTGGCGGAATTTTTCGCTGAACATGAAGCGAAAGACGCTGAGGATAGTGTCCATGAAGCCCGGATCGTCCAGCTTGCCGGCCAGCTCCTCGCCCGCCGCGCGGATATAGTCCTCGTCCTTGCCGACGAAAAAATAGTTGCGCAACAGGAAGAAGGCCATCTCGGTCGACTTGTCCTGGCCGCGATCCACCATGGTGGTCTTGTAGATGCTGTCTGGCCGGATCGAGGTCAGGAACGGCAGCACGCAATAGGCGGTGATCTCGCCGGCATTGGCCATCTTGCGGATGGCCATGTCGATCGGCTCGGTGACGCCGTGGTTCATCCGCTGATCGAGCAGCCGCCTGATCTTGTGCCGCGAATTCTTGTTGACCACGTAGGAGGTGGCGCCGCCGAACTCGATCGGCCGGATGTTGGCGTACATGAGGCAGCTCGGATAGCGCTGGTCGGGCGGCGTGTGCCTGGCCTCGATCATGCCGGTCGGGCGGTAGTATTCGATCAGATTGAAGATGGCCTGGGTGTTCAGCGGCACGAAGATGTCGGTAAACAGAATGTCGCACTGATCCATCACCTCTTCCGGGATCTGCCCGAGCAGCGACACGGTCTGGGCCGCGAACACCACGTCGTCCTCGACGACGTGCACGTGCTTGTCCGGCTCGCCGCCGGCGGTGATGCAGTGATAGTGCGACATGAAGCAGCCCAGTTCCGCCGGGCTCAGCGAGGTCGCGACATCGATGATGGTTCGGCCGTCGACCGCGTCGAACCGCCCGTAGCGGTCGGCGCAGCCCAGCCTGAGGAACTGCTCCTGCATCTGGCCGCGCCTCTCGACGCTGGCGGCCATGTTTATGTATCGCCCCGAGAATTCCATTGGGTCTTTCGTGCGCTTTCCGCGGGCCGCTCTAGAAGTTCACGTAGTTTTCGCTCAGGACATAGCGGATGGCCGGCCAGAGCAGGTCGATGTCGTCGCCGGCGGTGATCGCGCCGCCCAGCTCGGCGGCCATGGCGCGCAGCGCCTCGTCGCTGCGCCCGTAGAAGAAGTAATATCTGAGCACAAACAGCGCCAGCGCCGAGGCCTGGTGCTGGTTGCGGTCGGCGATGGTGGTCGAGACGATGCCCGCCGGATCGACCGAGGTGAGGAACGGGACGGTGCAGGCGGCGCTGAGCTTGCCCGCGTTCACCGCCCAGCGATGCAGCATGTCGACCTGCATGGTCGCGCCCTTCGCCAGCTCGGCGGCCATCAGCGGGGCCAGCTTCCGCGCGCCGCGGCGGGACAGCAGATAGGAGGCCGCGCCGGAAAACCGGACTTGCGCCAGGTCCAGGTAGTGGATCGAGCCAGGCCGCCTGGGCGGGGCGGTCCCCTCCATCCCCGCCGCCCGCCAGCAGCTGGCCAGGGTCAGAAGCGTGTCGAAATTCACCGGCACGATGATGTCGGTGAACAGCAGGTCCCAGGTCGGGTCCGTATCGCGGAGGATCTGGTCGAGGATGGGAACGGCTTCGGCGGCGAAGATCACGTCGTCCTCGACGATATGGGTGAGCCCATCCCGTTCGGCCGCCTCCAGAACGCACTGATAGTGGGAGAGCATGCAGCCCATCTCGCCGGGGGTCAGGGTCGAGCGGCCCACATCGACGCCGCGGCCGTCGACCGCCGCGAATCGCGTGTAGCGGCCGGCCTGGCCGAGCTGCTCGAGCCCGCGCTCGAAGGCTTCGCGGCGACCCGTACTGGCGTCCATATTGATGTAGCGGCCGACAAAGGACATGGGTTGGCGTCTGTCGGACCCGGCTCAGACCCAGACCCATTTGAGCCGGCCGTCCTGGCGCTCGATGCGGATGTCGTGGGGGACGTCGCCGAGAAAGATCGGTTCGACCGCGCCGATCCGCGAGGGCTCCAGCACCACGCGCGTAGCGCTCTCCTGCGACTCGGCGCGGGAGGGAATCTGCAGCGCCGCCGCCTGATAGAAGGCCGGACGTTGCACCGCATAGACGTTGAAGTCGGCCTGGATCATCGCCAGCCCCCGGTCGGGGTCCCAGTCACGGTCGACGATCGACTCGACGATCGCCTCGATGGCGGCGCGGCGATAGCGCTCGGTCAGGTAGACGGTGGCGTGGGCGGCCAGCAGATTATAGACCCGCATCAGCCCGTCGGACGCCTCGTCGGCGAGCAGCCGGCCGGTGAAGCCGATATAGTCGATCATCTCGACCGCGCCATAGGCCGAGACGCCCAGATAGACGGCGTCCGCATCGTCGGGAACGGCGAGCACCGGGGCGAAGTCCTCGGTGGCGGCGATGTCATCCTCCAGGACCAGGGTCGGCCGCGTGGTGTCCGCCTGGCGCAGCGCCTTCAGATGACTGAGGCCGCAACCGATGCGTCCTGGCGAGCATTTGAGAGCGTCGACGAGCTGGTAGGACAGGCCGAGGCGCTCGCACAGATCCACGACGCTCTCGCGCCGCTCCGCGTCCTCGGCCAGGTTCAGGACGAGGGTCTCGCACTGGCGAAGGTCGAGCGAGAAGGACATTGAACCTCAAATCGATCGGAGATTGTCGCGCGGCCGTAGCACGGCGCGGATGAAGGCGTCGAGATCGGCGTCGGCGCGGCCGGGCCCCGCGCCATCATGGCGCGCTTCCAGGCAATCTCCGCGCCCGCGCCTTTATTTGGCCGGCCCTGGCGGATTAATCACGAAGTGAAATGTAGCGGAAACCCAGATGTGTTCCGTGGGCGGCGAGTTGGGACGGTGGGATTTAATCAATTGAGTTTCGAGCCGGAAGCCGCCCTTGCGCGCATCGGGCGGCTCGAGCAGTCGCTGCGCGTGCTGGACGCGGCCACACGCGAACCGCAGGCGCCATCGGACGACGAGCCCGTCTTCGTGGCCTCGATCGGCTGGCGCTCGGGGTCGACCCTGGTGCAGCGCGCCGTGATGACCGACCCGTCGATCCTGGTCTGGGGCGAACCCCTGGCCCACATGCTCTATCTCAATCGGCTGATCGAGCCGCTGCTGGGCATCTCAGAGGACTGGCCCGGTCAGTCGCACTGGCTGTCGCATCGCCCCGAGGTCGACCTGACCCGAGACTGGGTCGCCACCCTGGCGCCCGACGCCGGCCATCTGAGAGCCGCCTACCGCGCCTTCGTCGACACCTGGCTGGCCGTCCCGGCGCGCCAGCGCGGCTTCAAGCGCTGGGGGGTCAAGCAGGTCCGCTGGACCGGCGAGGACGCGGTGCTGCTGCGCTGGCTCTATCCGAAATGCCACTTCCTGGTGGTCGTGCGCCATCCGGTGTCGGCATATTCGTCGATGCGCAACAGAGGTTTCAATCCGCCGGCGCTCGGCCACCTGGTCAAGTGGCCGGACCACTGGGTCAACTCGCTCGACGACTACGCCCGGTTCTGGAACACGCTGGCCTTGAGCTGGGGCTCGGTGATCGACCGGCTGGGCATGGGCTGGATCCGCTACGAGGACTTCGTCGAGGGCCGCGCCAATCTGGACGCGATCGGCGCCTCGTTCGGATTGAGGATGTGCTCGCAGGTCGCTCGGTCGGCGAAGGTGGGCGGCTCGCTCTATGAGACGAGCCTGACCGGCGAAGAGCGCGACCGGATCAACGAACTGACCGAGCCGGGCCGCCGTCTGTATTCCTATTACGAATAGGGAAACCGGGAAGTTGGGGGGAAATTGGGGGACACGTACGCATTCCCGACCCCGAGAATCGAAAACCCAACACCGGGGGGATGCGTACGATCGCGGTAGGGACGCTCATTGCTGAGCGCCCCCCGCACAGAACCGGACGGGCCCGATTAAGGCATCCGGCTCCCACCTTGGATGTCTGACGGCGAAGCGCTTGTCCGGCCAGGGATGAAGGATACGG
>DASYAQ010000485.1:0-2606 GCA_036501225.1 Caulobacteraceae bacterium
CCTCGCCGCGCTGCAGCAGCGCTATGACCGGCTGGGCGACGCCGGCCACGACGTCCAGGCGGCCGGCCACGGCTATTATCGCGCCCGCTTCTCCGGCCTGAGCGCGGCCGAGGCCAAGCGCGCCTGCAACGCCCTGCACGCGCACCACCAGACCTGCGTGGTGGTCAACCCCGAAGGCTGAGCCCGGCCTTTCACGGCCGGCTGAGCCTGTCCCGCGCCGCATTGACCTGCGCCGCCAGGCCGGTCGTGCCGCCCTGGTCCGGATGCGCCCGGCGCATCAGCCGCGTATAGGCGGCGCGAATCTCGGCCGCTGTCGCCGCGGGCCCAACCCCCAGGATCGCCCTCGCCTCCTCCAGGCTCATCGCCTCGCCGTTGGGCGGCCGCGGCGCCGAGACGCGCGGCCAGCGGGCGCTGAGCGCCAGGCCCAGGCTGACCACCGCCAGGATCCCGGCCGCGAGCACCAGCCCGCGCACCACCAGCAAGCCCGCCAGCGCCAGCACGCCGATCGCGGCCAGGCCGGCGGCCCCGCGCCACTGAGCGAAGCGGCGCAGGTGGCGATCGCCCGCGCCCCAGAGGACGAAGACCAGGAAGGCGGCCGCCAAAAGGTAGATCAAGGCCGCCTCGGACTCACGACGCCGCGCGGACCGGTTCGGCGACGGGCGGCAGCGCCAGGCCCAGATCCACCACCAGCATGCGCAGTTCCTGGCGCGCGGCGATGTGGCTGAGCGAAATCGGCACGGGGCGCACCCGCGACGACAGGTCGGCCGCGGTCAGGCCGAACGGATGCAGTTCGCGATAGATGACCCGCTCGCGCAGGCCGGCGCCGATGCGGAAACCGACGCGCTTTGCCAGGGCCTGCACCCGCTCCTCCAGCCGTTGCCGGTTGCGCGCCCGCACCGGCGCCAGGCGGTTGGGCATGACGATCCAGTCGATCGAGCCGCGGCTGGCCGCCGCCTTGGCCTTGCGCGAGTTCCAGACGGTCTCGGCATAGAGGCTGGGCCGGATGACGTCGAGGGTCAGCGGATCGACCTGGCCCAGCAGGTCGAAATCGACAAAGCTGTCGTTCATCGGGGTGACGATGATATCGGCCTGGCCATGGGCGGCGCGCGACAGGGCGTTGTCGCCGCCGGGGGTGTCGATGAGGATAAAGCCGCCCTGATCCCGCGCCTCGGCCACGACCCGCTCGAAGGCGGAGAGCGCGGCCTTGTCGTCCACATTGGCCGGTGGCCCCGCCTCGCCCAGTTCGATCTCCCGAGGCATCGGCAGGGCCGCGCCGTTCGAGGCGCACCAGGTCCGCCGGCTGTGCAGGAAGCGGGCGAGCGACTGCTGGCGCAGATCCAGGTCGATCACCGCGACCGGGGCCTGTTCGTGCAGCAGGGCGGTCATCAGATGGATGGCCAGGGTCGACTTGCCCGCCCCGCCCTTTTCGTTGCCGATCACGATGACGCGCGCCTGACCCACCGCTTCCTCCGCCTGATTCGCTGATGCCCCTGCCTGTAACCAGATACCCCGGCCGCCCGTGGCGTCAATGTGTGCGGCGCCGCGATCTTGGGGGTCGTTTTCGGCGACCGCTTTGCGCTATTGGGGCGGCCATGACCCTTGCCGCCCCGCCGACCGTCAGGACCGTCGCCGAACTGCGCGCCCAGGTCGCCGCCTGGAAGGCCGCGGGCGCGCGCATTGCCCTGGTCCCGACCATGGGCGGCCTGCACGAGGGCCACCTGGCCCTGGTCCGCCGCGCCCGTGACCTCGCCGACCGCGTGGTGACAAGCCTTTTCGTCAATCCGACCCAGTTCGCGCCGGGCGAGGACTTCGAAGCCTATCCGCGCGACGAGGCGCGCGACGCCGCCCTGCTCGCGGCCAATGGCTGCGACCTGCTCTATGCGCCGGGCCCGCACGAGATGTACCCCGCCGGGTTCAGCACCACGGTAACCGTCGCGGGGGTCTCGGCCCCGCTCGACGGGCTTGCGCGGCCGCGGCATTTCGCCGGCGTGGCCACCGTGGTCTCCAAGCTGCTCAACCAGTGCGCCCCGGACGTCGCGCTGTTCGGCGAGAAGGACTATCAGCAGCTGCTGGTCATCCGCCGCCTGGCCCGCGACCTCGACATGCCGACGGAGATCGCAGGCCTGCCCACGGTCAGGGACGCCGACGGCCTGGCGCTCTCCTCGCGCAACGCCTACCTCACGGCCGCCGAGCGGCCGATCGCCGGCCGTCTGAACGCGGTGATCAGGGCCGCCGCCGAGGCCGTGCGCGGCGGCGAGGCCGTGGCCGCGGTCGAGGCCCGCGCCCTGGCCGCCCTGGCGGACGCCGGCTTCCAGGCGATCGATTATCTCGAGGTGCGCGGGGCCGAGGATCTCGCCCGCCTGGGCCCCGGCCCCACCGCCGCGCCCGCCCGCGTCTTCGTGGCCGCGCGGCTCGGCAAGACCCGCCTGATCGACAACTGGCCGGTCTAGAGCGGAGGCTGCGCCAAAAGGCGTGATCCCGGCTCAGCCCTGGGCGCTTGGATCGTCGTCCGGCTTCTGGCCGGGGGCGCACGGACCGATCCAGGTCGCATCGGTGTGGCTCTTGATGGTTTGCGTCGGCGCGTGGTTGATCGACATGGTGATGGT
>DASYAQ010000486.1:0-16981 GCA_036501225.1 Caulobacteraceae bacterium
TAGTTGGCGATTTCCGCCGTCAGATAGGCCGGGACGGGCCCGTTGTAGCCCGCCGTCTGGGTCGAGGGCTTGGTGGTCATGTCGGTGTAGATCTGCTTGACCGTGGTGATCGCGCCGCCGAGCTGGGCCAGCGCATTGCTGATGCCGGCCGGGGTGCCAAGGCTCAGGCTCGATTCCAGGCCGAGCGCATAGTTGGCCTTCAGCGAGGTGGTGGCGATGGCGCCGCCGGCGGTGGAGGCGCTTTTGGCCTTGGCCGTCGCATTGGTGGTGACCAACCCTTCGGACAGGCCGAGCGCGGGCAGGGCGTTGCGGCCGGCCGGTCCGGCTTCCAGGGTGATCTGCGAGGCGCTGCTGGTCGGGGTGATCTTGAGCTGCTGGACCCCGCCGGTTCCGGTAACCACTTGCACGCTCGCCGCATAGCCGGAGGCCTGGGTGATCTTCTGCGCCAGGGTCTGCAGCGTATCGTTGGCGGCTATGGTCACGGTCTGCGCCAGGGCGTTGAGGTTGGATTTGACCAGGAACTGCTCGCCAACCTGCAGGGACGAGTCGGTCAAGAGAGTCTGCGAGGGCTGGAACGAGATTGTCCCCGTCGGCAGGCCCAGCGCGTCGAGCGCCGAGGCGCCGGCGGGATCGACGGCGATGGAGTCCGGCGCGGCCTGGTGGTCGGGGCCATCGAAGGTGTTGGACCAGGTCACCGCGCCGGTGGTCGGGTCGATCCGCGCCGCGTAGCCGTCGAAGGCGGTGAGATCGCCGGAGCCGGGCGTCGGCGTGGTGGCGATCTGGCCGGCGATATAGACCTGGCCGTCGGCGACGGTGAGCGCGGTGGCCGTGGTGTCGCTGGCCCCGGTGAAATAGGCCAGGGTGTCGGAGCTCGACGGCGTCAGGTTCGCCGCCAGGCTGGCGACGAAGGCTTCCTCGCCGCCGCCGTAGGCGCTGCCGATCGTGCCGGCGCTGAGCGCGCCGTTCTGGGTCGAGCCGGCGACGATGATCGATCCGTCGCTGTTCACCGCCACGCCGGTGACGTTGCCGCCGTCCAGCGGGCCCAGGTCGCGGGTCGCCGAGAGCACCGGGGCGCCCGACGGCTGCAGCGCATAGCTTTGCACCACCGCGTCGCCGTTCTGCACCCCGGCGGTGATCAGCGAGGAACCGTTCACCGCGATGCTGTTCACGGTCGAGTTCGACGTCACGCCGAGAAATGTGTTGAAGGTCTGCGCCCCGGTCGAGGAGAAACCGGAGATATAGCCGTCAGACACTGTGTCGGAAATCGCCGTCGAGCCGGCGACATAGACCGAGTTGTCGGCGCCGAAGGCGACGCTGTTGACCTGACCGCCGGTCCACGCGTTCACCGCCTGGGTCCAGAGCTGGCCGCCCGAGCTGTCATAGACCGAGACGAAGCCGGTCTGGTCGGTCGCATCGGGCGGCGCGCCGCCATTGTCGTCCAGCAAACCGGTGGCGTGGCCGACCACCGCGACCTGGCTGCCGTCGGCGGAAACCGCCAGGCCCAGCCCCGAGGCGCTGGCGGTGGACCCGAGCGTCTGGGTGAAGATCAGGTTGCCCGCCGAATCGTACTTCAGCAGCGCCACGTCCTGGGTCCCGGAGATGGCGTGCGAGGAATCCACCTGGCCGGCCTGGGTGGCGCCAGTGACGTTGGCCAGCACATAGACTGAGCCGTTCGCCCCCGCCGCCGTGGCGATGGCGTTCGGTATGGTCGCGCCGAGGGTGTCGGTGAACAGCCGCGCATTGGCCGCGGCCGGATCGGTGGTCAGCTTGAGCAGCTGCTGGGTGACGTCGGAGGTGGTGTTGCCGGTCGCATTGCCCGACGCGCCGGTTGTCGTGACGCCGGCGGTTCCGGAGCCGGGCGTGTTGGGAACGGCGCCCGCCGTCTGGGTGATGTAGACCGCTGGCGCGGTGGTCGGGGCCGAGAAGCTGAGCGTCTCGACCGCATTGCCGACGATCTGCAGCGAATACTGGTCGGCGCTCACCGGCGTGGTGTGGGTGACGCCATTGACCTGATAGGTGGTGGACGTGCCGGGCGTGCGCACATCGGCGAAGCGTGTGAACACGCCGGCGGCCTGAAGCTGGCTGTTCAGGTAGCTGACCACGTTGCTGATCGTGCGCGGCGTTGAGCCCAAGTCGTTCAGATTGAAGTTCACCACCGCCGGCGCGCCCGGCGTCTGGGTGATGTTGGCGTTCAGCGTCGTCAGCGGCGTCTGGCTGATCGACAGCGAGAACTGCACATTGCCGGCGAAGGCGGGGACGGCGGTGTTGGCGTCGCCGCTCCACAGCACGCCGGTCTTGTAGGTGTCCGTCTCCGTCGGCACGCCCGCCGAAGACTGCGAACTGGTCGCGACCGCGCCCTCGGCGACGTTGAAACCGACGAAGGGCTGGGTGTTCAGATAGGTCTGCACCTGTTTCAAACCGCTGGCGAAAGCGATCTGCAACTGGTTGAGCTGGTAGGCCGAGGTCCCCGAGGCGCCGGCCTGGGTGGCCAGGTCCTGCAGCGCGGTCAGACCCTGGTAAAGACCGAACAGATTCTTGTAGTTGGTGTAGTTCGGGGTCCCGGCCGGGACGCTGAGCTTGGCGGCGCCCGGATTGATCAGCGACTGGCCGTTCAGCAGCGACTGGACCAGCGAATTGGTCTGCGCCGTGGTCGGCGCCTTGGCCCAGGGCGTCGTCGGCGCGGTGCTGGTCGACACCGCAGCCGATCCGCTGCCGGTCGCGCTCTGTGGAACGCCGGCCTTCAGGTCGTAGTAGCTCAGCAGCAGACTGGAATCGATCGAGATGGTCATGCGGGGTCCCGGACGACCCGGAGTTTCCCTTGATATCACTGAGACTTGTTTAACTTTTCTGCCGGAACCGCGGCATATCGCGGCCGGCTTGAAACCGTCGCTCACGAGGCGTAGCTCAAGGCGGATGGATCAGGCCCAAACCCGCAGGCTGTGGCTGACGTTCGGCGGCGCAGCCGCGGTGCTTGGCATAGCGCTGGGCGCGGGCCTTCTCATCCTGCTGCATGGCGGCCGCGACGCCGCGCCGCCGCCGGCCGCGGTGGGCGGGCTGGTGGTGCAGACCCAGGCCGGCCCCGACGCCAAACTGGATCCGCAGAAACCCCTGCGCTGCTTCGTCAACGGCCAGCTGGTCGGCGAGGAGACCCTGGCAGACTGCGCCCGCCGCAACGGCGTGGCCACCGACGCGCTCGATGTCGGCGTCGACCAGAGCGGCCAGCTGGCCGCCGCCGACTCCGCCGGGACCAACCTGACGCCCTTGCCGCCGTCCGCCGCGCCCGCGCCGGTGGTCGAGGCGCCGCCGGCCGCGGCCAACGTCCAGGAAGGCGACTGCCTGCGCTACGCCGCCGCGACCTGGCGCAAGGCCGGCGCGGGGATGTCGCTTTCCGGCTGCGTCAAGCTGCTGTTCGACGGCCAGTGCCTGAAGACCGGCGCGGCCTATGGCCGTTGGATGGCCCTGACGCTTCGCCTGGTGCCCGGCGCGGTCGAGGTCTCCAGCGACAACCGCAACTTCCGACTCCTGGTGGAACAGCCGGCCTCCTGCGCCATTCCAGACTTTCAGGAGACCCGAGCGCCATGACCCGCATCCTGCCCCTCGCCATCGCCGGGCTGGCCGCCGTCCTTTCCCTCGACGGCTGCGCCAGACAGATCGCCGCCCCGACCACCACCGGCGTCTGCTGGCAGGCCATTCCGCTGAAGAACGGCGATATCAAATTCAACAAGGTCAGCGAGCACGAACCGTCGATGGAAACCTGCGCCGCCTCGCTCGAAGGCATGCGGCTGCGCTTTCTGAGCATGGGCGGGAATAACCAAGAGGTTATCGGGGCTTATCAGGGAAACTATCTGTTCCTGGAGCCGAACGGAATCTTCATGTCGCAGAGCTTCAACGGCAATCGCTATTTCGCGCTCGGACGCACCGCCGACGGACGGCTCGCGACGGCGGCGGCGCTTTCGCAGCAGCCCTGAACACAAGAACGTAACAAGAACATTGTGCGAGCCCGCAACCTCGGCTAGGGTCGCGGCTCAACGGCATCCACGGAAGAGGCGAAGAGCATGGCGGGCAGCGTCAACAAGGTGATCTTGATCGGCAATCTGGGCGCGGACCCGGAGATCCGCACGCTCAATTCGGGCGATCGGGTGGCGAACCTGCGAATCGCCACCTCGGAAACCTGGCGCGACCGGCAGTCCGGTGAGCGCAAGGAGCGCACCGAGTGGCACCGGGTGGTCATCTTCAACGACAACCTGGTCAAGGTGGTCGAGAACTATGTGAAGAAGGGCTCGAAGGTCTATATCGAGGGCGCGATCCAGACCCGCAAATGGACCGACAATTCCGGCGTGGAAAAGTTTTCCACCGAGATCGTGCTGCAGAAGTTCCGCGGCGAGCTGACCATGCTGGACGGCCGCGGCGGCGACGCCGAGCGGGACGAGGGCGCTTCCGGCGGCGGTTTCCAGCCGGCCGGCGGCCGTGTCCAGCCGCAAGGCGAGCGGGAAACCTTCTCGGCCGACCTGGACGACGAAATCCCGTTCTAGGGATTGGTCACCACACGGCGTCTTTGAAGTTCGTCAGGATCGTTTGGTCGGCGGTTAGCAAACGCGTACCTTCGGCCATGGCGTTCGCTACAATCAGCCGATCGAACGGATCGCGCGTCCAGGCGAACGTGCGGGCATGTTCGACGATGGGGGCGAACGCGGTCTCAGACACGCTCAGGCTCATGGACGATTCCAGAGTCCCCAGAATCGAGACCGGTTCGCGATCGATCTTTTGGCGCTCAAACAACATTTCGAGTTCCAGAAGCACCATCGGAGAAACAAAAACAGGCTCTCGTTCAATCAATGCCCGCGCCTTGGCGGAAAGTTGATTGAGCCGTCGGGTCGAAAGCCAGATCACCACATGGGAGTCGAGGTGGATCAACGGTCCAGTTCGGGCTCGCCGTCCCACTTCCAATAGTCTTGCCGCGCCTTGCGGATGTCTTCGGGCGTGAGGTCGCCGCCTACGTCCATATCCGGCGGGCTGGCCCAGAACTTCCGCCAACGTTCGGCGCGTTCTTCTTCGGTTTCCGCGGGCCGTTTCTCGCCGCGAATGACCACGCGCGCGCCGTTGCGGTCGATGACGATCGGCTCGCCGGTGGCCACGGCCTCATCGACCATGCGGAAGATGTTCTTGCGGAACTCCGTGAGCGTGACGATCTTCATATGTACAGATTGGCGATCCCAGGCGTACATGTCAACGCACGCCGCACCCTCAAGTCGCCCGCAGCGCGGTCGCGACCGGCAGGTTGGCGGCGCGGATCGAGGGGGCGAGGCCGCCGATCAGGCCGATGACCAGCGCCCAGACGACGGCCAGTTCGAGCAGGCCGGGGGTCACCGCCAGCGGAAAGGTCAGGCCCAGCGAGGAGACGGCGCGGCCGTTGAACAGCAGCCAGGCGACCGCGACCCCGATCAGCGCGCCCGGAATGGCCAGGAGCAGCGATTCCACCATCACCGAGATCACCACCGCCGCGCCGCCAAAGCCGATGGCGCGCAGGGTGGCGATCTCGCGGGCGCGGGCGTCGACCGCCGAATACATGGTGTTGACCGCGCCGAACACCGCGCCGACCGCCATCACCGCCCCGATGAAATAGCCGACGAAGTTCAACACCGAGGTGATCGGCTTCAGCTGGTCCCTGGTGTAGTCGGCCGTGCGTTTCACATCGACCGAGAGCTGCGGATTGCTGGTCAGGGCGTCCTTGAACCGGGTGAAGGCGGCGGGCGATTGCAGTCGCACATTGACGGTCTGAAAGCTGTTGCGCTGGAAGGCGCTCATCACCGTCTCGTCATCGCCGATCAGCGCGTTCTCGCTCTGGCCGCCATTGTCCTCGAAGACGCCAACCACGCTCCACTCGGTCCCGCGCAGGATGATGTGGTCGCCGACGGCCAGGTTCCTGTACTGGGCGCTGGCCGAGCGCCCGGCGATCAGTTCGCGCACGGCGGGCAGAAACCGCCGTCCGGCGATCAGATGCAGGGTCGGGTCCATCACCCGGGCCTCCGGGCTGACGCCGGCGAAGCCGATATTGGCCGAGTCGCCGTTCTGCTTGGTCACCTCGACGATGACCAGGGCCTCGGGCGCCGTCATCGGCCGGCCCGCGGCGTCCTTTTTCACGCCTGGCGCATCGGCGATGATGGCCGCGGTGGTGCGCGAGATCGAGCCCATATAGCTGGCGGCGGTCCCCGAGGTCAGCACGATGGCGTCGTCGGGCCGGACGTTCTTGTTGATGCTCTGCATCAGCCCGACCCCGATGGCCAGCAGCGAGACCATCACCGCGATCACGGTGGCGACGCCGATGACCGTCACCGCCGAGGTTCCGGCGCGCTGGGGCAGGGCGCGGATGTTCATCGCCGTCACCGCCCAGATCTGTTTGAAGAGGCTCATTTTTTGTCCTCAGCGGCCGGCCAGGGCGTCGACCACCTGCAGCCGCATGGCGCGGACGGCCGGCGGCAGGCCGCTGATCAGGGCCAGGCCCACGGCCAGGGCGAGCCCCACCAGCATCAGCGGGCCGGCCTGGATGTTGAAGCCGATCAGCTGCCGCGCGACGGGGAAGAGCATGGCCGCCAGGCCAAGCCCGATCGCCGCCGAAACCAGGCAGAAGGTCAGCGATTCCGCCAGGATCAGCCCCATCAGGCCGCGGTCGGTGAAGCCGAGGGTCTTCAAGACCGCCAGCTCCGGCGTCCGCTCGCGCACCGACTGCATCATCAGCGCGCCGACCGAGAAGAGCAGCGCGAAAAACACCGCCGCGACGATGGCGTTGATGACCAGGCCGATGTCGCCGATCTGTTTCAGGTTGTTCTGGGCGATCTGGCGCACGGTCGCGGTCTTGGTCTCGTGGGCGGAATTGGCGAACAGCTTGTCGATGCTGGCGGCCACCGGGCCGGCATGGTTGGGGTCGTCGATGCGGATCACGAACACCGGGGCGGTGCCGGCATTGGTGGTGCGGCCCTGGTCGACATAGTCGAAATTGATCAGCATGGCGTTCTTGAACAGGGTGCCGCCTTTGGACGAGAAGACGCCGACAATGTCCACCGGCCAGGTCGGCGAGCCGTCGCGATTGGTCACCGTCAGCGCCCTGAGCGGCACGCGGTCGCCGACCTTCCAGCCGAAGCGGCTGGCCAGGAGCCGGCTGACGATGGCGCCGGTGCGGTCGCGTTGCAGCGCCGCGATCATGCTGGGCGGAATGGTCAGGCCCGGATCGACGGCGAGGATCTGGCTGGGGTCGACCGCATCGGCGGGGACGATCGAGGTCGGGGTGCGATAGGTCGAGATGAACGGAACCATCGGCGTCGCGGCGCGAACGCCTTGCACCATCCTGATCTGGGCGATCTGAGCGACGGGCAGCGGCTCGGTGCTGATCCGGCTCAGGCTGAGCAGCACATCGGCGTGGGTCTCGGCGACGGCGTGGTTCAGGCCGCTGGCGAAGCCCTGCAGGACGCCGAACAGCAGAAAGGCGTTGACCACCGACAACAGGGTCAGCACCGCCCTCCCGGGCTTGCGCCAGATCCCGGCCCAGACAAGGGGTAAGAATTTCATACGACTGCCACGGCGGGCGCCGGGACCAGGGCGCCCTTGTCCAGATTGACGATGCGCGAGGCGAAGGAGGCCGCTTTCGGGTCGTGGGTGACCATGATGACGGTCTTGCCGTGGTTGCGGTTCAGCTGTTGCAGCAGGCCAAGCACCTCCTCGGCGGTCTCGCGGTCGAGGTCGCCGGTGGGTTCGTCGCAGACCAGCAGCGTGGGGTCGGCGACAATGGCGCGGGCGATGGCCACGCGCTGCTGCTGGCCGCCGGAAAGCTCGTTCGGCTTGTGCTTGCGCCAGTCGAGCAGCCCGACCAGGGTCAGCGCCGCCTCGACGTTCTTCCTGCGCTGGGCGCCCGAGAGCGGGGTCAGCAGCAGAGGCAGCTCGACATTGCGTTCGGCCGAGAGCGTCGGCATCAGATTGTAGAACTGGAAGACGAAGCCGACGTGGCGGGCGCGCCAGGCGGCGAGCTGGCCGCCGGAGAGCCGATCGATCCGCTCGCCGGCGACGTCGACCTCGCCCTCGGTCGGCCGGTCCAGGCCGCCGATCAGGTTGAGCAGGGTGGTCTTGCCCGAGCCCGACGGGCCCATCAGGGCCAGGAACTCGCCCGCCGCCACCTCCAGGTCGAGGTTGTGCAGCACCTCGAGCACCTGGCGACCGCGCCTGTAGCGCTTGACCACGTGCTTCAGGACCACCAGCGCTTCCATGCCGTTTCCTCTTATTGGTCTTTGTCGCCGGCTGACGGTTCGGCCTTGACCAGCTTGACCTTGGCGCCGTCGCTCAGCGGCTTGTCGCTGATCGCCACCACCTCGCCCGGCTTTACGCCGGCCAGCACCACCTGGCCGGCGCTTTCCTGCGGTCCCAGGCCGACCGCGCGGCGTTCGACCCGCCCGTTCGCGATCACGAACACCACCGACTGGCCGCCGTCCTCGGTCTTCACCGCGTCGCTGGGCACGATCACGCCGCGCCCAGCCGCCGCGCCTGGCCTGGCGCCGGCGGGGGCGGGGCTGAGGAAGGTCACCCGCGCGCCCATCTCCGGCACGATGCGGGCGTCCTTGGCCTTCAGCTCCACCCGCACGGTGACCGTGGCCTTGGAGCGGTCCGCGGTCGGGATCACCGCGATCACATCGGCGGGAATCTCCCAGTCCGGATAGGCGTTCAGCTTCACCACCGCCGGCATGCCCTGATGCACGCGGTTGATGAAGCTCTCGGCCACGTCGACCTCGACCTCGAGCGAGTCCATGTCGACGATGGTGCAGATGCCGGTGCGGGTGAAACCGCCGCCGGCGGAGATGGGCGAGACGATCTCGCCGGGCTGGGCGGCCTTGACCGTCACCACGCCGGAAAACGGCGCGCGCACGATGGTGTCGTCGAGGTTGCGCCGCGCCACCTCCAGTTCGGCCTGCGACACGGCGAGTTGGCCGCGCGACACCGCCAGGCTGGCGCGGGCGCTGTCATAGGCTGTGCGGGTGTCGTCGATGGCCTGGGTGGCGATGATCCCCTGTCCGGCGGCGCCGCGATAGCGTTGGTACTTGACGTCGGCATTGGCGAGGTTGGCCTGCGCCAGCTGCACATTGGCCCGCGCCTGCGCAACCTGGGCCTGGCTCTGCGACTCGCTGGCGTTGGCGTTAGAGGGGTCGAGCCTGGCGAGGACCTCGCCGGCCTGGACATGGTCGCCTTCCTCGATCAGCACCGCCTGCACCATGCCGGTGATCTTCGAGGAGACCGTCGCCTGCCTGCGCGCGACCACATAGCCGGAGGCGTCGAGCAGGGCCGCGCCCTGGGCCGCGCCGCTGGAGCCGATCGCCGTCGCCGTCGCCGACCGGACCGGGACGCGGTCCGGCTGGGCGATGAGATACCAGGCCAGGGCGCCGATCGCGGCCAGCGCCACCAGGGCGATGACGACAATGAGCAGCCACGGCCGCCCGCCGCCGGGCGGACGCCGGGGCTTCTCGGCCCGGTCGATGCGAAGCTGATGCAGCAGGGCGTCGTTGGTCATGGGCGGCGTGTCGGCCGGACCAGAAGTGGCCGTGAAACTGGCGACATGACTCCCCTGTCGATCCGCGATCGGGCGCCCTTACCCTGGGCGCTGACTCCGCAATTGTGGGATTGGTTCGCGCCGGCGTAAAGCGGCTTGAAAAGACGCCCCCATGGACAAGTTTTTTTGCACCGCAGCGCGCCGGATGCTAAAGGGTTTCATGACCTTCGCGCCCGATTCTCGCGTCTGATCCCCCGTTGAGCGACGACCAGACCAAACCGCCGGAAGACAGCCGGCGCGGCGCTGTTGCGCCCATGGGCCTCGAGGACGAGCTGAAGAAGTCGTACCTCGACTACGCCATGAGCGTCATCGTCAGCCGCGCGCTTCCCGACGTGCGCGACGGGCTGAAACCGGTGCACCGCCGCATCCTGCATTCCATGAACGAACAAGGCCATACGCCCGAACGTTCATACGTCAAATGCGCTCGCGTGGTCGGCGACGTGATGGGCAAGTATCACCCGCACGGCGACGTCGCCATCTATGACGCCCTGGTGCGCATGGCCCAGCCGTTCTCCATGGGGCTGATGCTGATTGACGGTCAGGGCAATTTCGGCTCGATCGACAACGATCCGCCGGCGCAGATGCGCTATACCGAGTGCCGGCTGACCAAGGCGGCCATGGCGATCCTGGCCGATCTCGACAAGGACACCGTCGACTTCAAGGAAAACTACGACGGCTCGGAGAGCGAGCCGTCCGTCCTGCCGTCGCGCATCCCCAATCTGCTGGTCAACGGCTCCGACGGCATCGCCGTCGGCATGGCCACCAAGATCCCGCCGCATAATCTGGGCGAGGTGGTCGATGCCTGCCTGGCCATGATCGACGACCCGGAGATCGGCGCCGAGGCGCTACTGGACATCGTGCCGGGCCCCGACTTCCCGACCGGGGCCGAGATCGTCGGCCGCTCGGGCGCACGCCAGGCGCTCATGACCGGCCGCGGCTCGGTGATCGTGCGCGGCGCCTCGACCATCGAGGAGATCCGCAAGGACCGCGAAGCCATCATCATCACCTCGGTGCCCTACCAGGTGAACAAGTGGGCGATGGTCGAGCGCATCGCCGAGCTGGTGCGCGAGAAGCGCATCGACGGCATCGCCGACCTGCGCGACGAGAGCGACCGCCAGGGCCTGCGCGTGGTCATCGAGATCAAGCGCGACGCCTCGGCCGACGTGGTGCTGAACCAGCTGCACCGGTTCACCACGCTGCAGAGCTCGTTTCCCTGCAACATGCTGGCGCTGAACCACGGCCGGCCCGAGCAGATGGGTCTGCGCGAGATGCTGACCCACTTCATCCAGTTCCGTCAGGAAGTGGTGATCCGGCGCACCAAGTTCGAGCTGAACAAAGCGCGCGATCGCGGCCATGTGCTGGTCGGCCTGGCGATCGCGGTGGCCAATATCGACGAGGTGATCCGCATCATCCGCTCGTCGAAGGACCCCGCCGAGGCGCGCGAGCGATTGGTCGATCGAAGTTGGCCGATCGGCGACATGGCGCCGCTGATCGAGCTGATCGCCGACCCGCGCAGCGTGCTGGTCAGTGGCGGCCTCGAGATCCGGCTGACCGACGAGCAGACCCGCGCCATCCTGGCGCTGACCCTGTCGCGCCTGACCGGCCTCGGCCGCGATGAGATCTTCGCGGAGGCCAGCGGCCTGGCCACCGATATCCGCGGCTATCTCGACATATTGAGTTCGCAAGCGCGGATCATGGCCATCGTGCGCGAGGAACTGGTCGAGGTGCGCGAGGCCTTCGCGGTCCCGCGCCGCACCACCATCATCGACGGCGACGCCGACGTCGAGGACGAGGACCTGATCGCGCGCGAGGACATGGTGATCACCGTCACCCACGGCGGCTACGTCAAGCGCACGGCGCTGGCCACCTATCGGACCCAGCGCCGCGGCGGCAAGGGCCGCGCCGGCATGGCGACCAAGGAGGAGGACGCCGTCACCCGCGTCTTCTCCGCCTCCACCCACGCGCCAGTGCTGTTCTTCTCCTCCGGCGGCAAGGTCTACAAGCTCAAGGTCTGGCGCCTGCCGCTGGGCTCGCCCACCTCGCGCGGCAAGGCCTTCGTCAACCTGTTGCCGATCGAGCCGGGCGAGACCATCACCTCCATCCTGCCCTTGCCCGAGGACGAGGCGAGCTGGGAGCGGCTGGACGTGATGTTCGCCACCCGCTCCGGCGGCGTTCGCCGCAACAAGCTCTCCGACTTCGTGCAGGTGAACCGCGCCGGCAAGATCGCCATGAAGCTGGACGAGGGCGATTCCATCATCGGGGTGGGCCTGTGCACCACCGCCAACGACGTGCTTTTGACCACCGGCGCCGGACGCTGCATCCGCTTCCCGGTCGACGAGGTGCGGGTCTTCGCCGGCCGCGAATCCACCGGCGTGCGCGGCGTGCGCCTGGCCGAGGCCGACACGGTCATCTCCATGGCCATCCTGCACGGCGTCGATGCGACCCCGGCCGAACGCGGCGCCTATCTGAAGCACGCCAACGCCATGCGCGCCGCGGCGCTGGGCGGCGACGGCGACGAGGCGCCGGCGACCATCGAGGACGACGATGAGGCGGCCGACGATCAGGTCAGCCTGTCGCTCGAACGCATCGCCGAGCTGGGCGCGGCCGAGGAATTCATCCTCACCGTCTCCAGCGAAGGCTTCGGCAAGCGCACCTCGGCCTACGAATATCGCCGCACCGGCCGGGGCGGCCAGGGGCTCATCGCCCACGACCTTTCAAAGAAAGGCGGCCGGCTCGTCGCCTCCTTCCCGGTGGAAGAAACCGACGGCATCCTGCTGGTCACCGACCAGGGCCAGCTGATCCGCGTGCCGGTGGCCGGCATCCGCACCGCCGGACGCAACACCTCGGGCGTGACCATCTTCCGCACCGCCGAGAACGAACACGTGGTCGGGGTCGAGCGGCTGGAGGGCGACGGCGGCGAGGCCGAGGCCGATGACGAAGACGACATCGGCGAAGACGGCGCCGCTGACGATGACGGGGACTCTGGACCGCAAGCCGATTGACAGCGCGGCGATTTCCAAGTCCATCGGCGGGCGCGAGAATCTTGACCGGGGGATAACAGCATGACGCGTGTCGGCCTCTATCCCGGCACTTTCGACCCGATCCACAACGGGCACCTGGATATCCTGACCCGCGCGGTGAAGCTGGTGGACAAACTGGTCATCGGCATCGGCATCAACAACGAAAAGGGGCCGATGTTCTCGCTCGACGAGCGCATCGCCCTGGCCCGGCTCGAGACCGAGCCGCTGACCCGTCTCGCCGAGATCGAGGTCAGGCCGTTCAATAACCTCTTGATCCATTTCGCCCGCGAGGTCGGCGCCCAGGTGCTTGTGAAGGGCCTTCGTGCGGTCACCGACTACGACTACGAATTCCAGATGATGGCGATGAACCAGCAGCTCGACCGCTCGATCGAGACGGTGTTCCTGATGGCCGATCCGCGCCACATGGCCGTGTCCTCGAACCTGGTGAAGGTGATCGCGCGCATGGGCGGCGACGTGACTCCGTTCGTGCCGCCGGGTGTCGCCGCGGCGTTGAAGGAAAAGGTGAACCCGGCATGAGGCGTGTTGTTCTGGCGTTGGCGGCAAGCTTGCTGGCCACGGCGCCGGCCCTTGCCCAGACCCCGGCCGCGCCGTCCGCGACGGTCGCGCCGCCGGGACCCGGCGACTGGCGGCCGATCGACGCCGCCAACACCCTGGTCATCGACACCAATCAGGGCCGCATCCTGATCGAGCTCTATCCGCTGCTCGCCCCGGCCACCGTCGCCCAGGTCGAGACGCTCGCCCGCCAGCACTTCTATGACGGGCTGACCTTCTTCCGGGTCATCGACGGCTTCATGGACCAGACGGGCGATCCGCAAAACTCCGGCGCCGGTGGATCGACCCTGCCCAACGTCAATGCGGAGTTCCACTTCAGGCACACGCCGGGCGTCGGCGAGACCGACGTCACCCAGATCCCCGGCGGCCAGGTGGGCTTTATCGGTGCGCTGCCCGAGGTGAGCCAGCCGGGCGCCATGGCGGCCATCACCGTCGACGGCAAGGTGAACGGCTTTGGCCTGTTCTGCGCCGGCGCCATCGGCATGGCGCGCGCGGAATCCAACGATTCCGGCAACAGCCAGTTCTTCCTGATGCGCGGCGACCATTTCGAACTCGACGAGAAATACACCGCCTTCGGTCGCGTCGTCATGGGCGAGGCGGTGGTGCGCGCGATCAAGACCGGCGAGCCGGTGGCCGATCCGAAAGACCGCATGCTCACCGTCCGCGTCCTGGCCGATCTGCCGGTCGCCGACCGTCCCAACCTACGCCTGCTGGACACCGCCAGCGCCTATTTCAAGGCCCAGGTCGCCGCCGCCCACGCCGCCCAGCCCGACGACTTCAACCCCTGCGCCGTCGATATCCCGGTCAAGGGTGGATAGGGCGCGGGGCGTACACAGATTTTCATCCCGCTCGTCCCCGCGAAGGCGGGGACCCAGGCTTTTTGACACCAAGCACACCAAGGACACCAAGGGTCAGCGCTGACCTTCTCTCTTCTTGGTGTGCTTGGCGTGCTTGGTGGTTCATCTTTCCGACGCGCCGAAACACCAACACTCGAATAAACCACCTCAGGTCCCCGCCTTCGCGGGGATGAGCGGATTTAAGACCACACGGCTCCGTCCGCCGCCCGCGCGCGGTCGAGCCGCGCCCTTGCCAATCTTGACATGGCCGCGTCGCCATGCGCCCTTCCGCGCCTTTCCAAATCAAGCCCAGGCCCGCCTCGTGACCACCCTGCACGCCTATCGCACTCACACCTGTGGCGAGCTTCGCCAGGGCGATGCGGGCGCCGGCGTGCGGCTGTCCGGCTGGATCCATCGCAAGCGCGACCACGGCGGGCTGATGTTCATCGACCTGCGCGACCACTACGGCCTGACCCAACTGGTCCTCAGCCCGGAAACCCCTGGCTTCGACACGGCCGAACGCCTGCGCGCCGAGAGCGTCATCCGCGTCGACGGCCAGGTGGTGGCGCGCAGCGCCGAGACGCTTAACCCCAACCTGCCCACCGGCGAGGTCGAGGTGCGGGTCGCGGGCCTGGCGGTGCTGTCCGAAGCCGCCGAACTGCCGGTGCCGGTGTTCGGCGAGCCGGACTATCCGGAAGAGCTCAGGCTGAAATACCGCTATCTCGATCTGCGCCGCGACAGTCTGCACCGCGGCATCGTGTTGCGCTCGCGGGTGATCGATTCCATCCGTCGCCGCATGATCGACCAGGGTTTTCTGGAGTTCCAGACCCCGATCCTCACCGCCTCGTCGCCCGAGGGCGCGCGCGACTTCCTGGTGCCGTCGCGCCTGCATCCCGGCAGGTTCTATGCCCTGCCGCAGGCCCCGCAGCAATTCAAGCAACTGCTGATGGTCGCCGGCTTCGATCGCTATTTCCAGATCGCCGCCTGTTTTCGCGACGAGGACGCCCGCGCCGACCGCTCGCCGGGCGAATTCTACCAGCTCGACCTGGAAATGAGCTTCGTGACGCAGGAAGACGTCTTCGCCACCATGGAGCCGGTGCTGCACGGCCTGTTTCAGGAATTCGCCGAGGGCAAGGCGGTGACGCCCTATCCCTTCCCGCGCATCGCCTATCGCGAGTCCATCGCCAGGTACGGCACCGACAAGCCCGACCTGCGCAACCCGCTGGTCATGCAGGACGTCTCCGAGCCGTTCCGCGGCGGCGGCTTCGGCCTCTTCGCGCGCATGTTGGAGGAGCCGAAGAACGCGGTCTGGGCGATTCCGGCCCCCGCCGGCGGCTCACGCGCCTTCTGCGACCGCATGAACGCCTGGGCGCAAGGCGAGGGCCAGCCCGGCCTGGGCTACATCTTCTGGCGCGAAGGCGAGGAGGGCGGCGCGGGCCCCCTCGCGCGCAATATCGGCCCCGAACGCGCCGAGGCGATCCGCACCCAGCTGGGCCTAGGCGTCGGCGACGCGGCCTTCTTCGTCGCCGGCGATCCGAAGGTTTTCTACAAGTTCGCCGGCCTGGCCCGCACCCGCGTCGGGACCGAGCTCGACCTGGTCGCCAGGGACCGGTTCGACTTCTGCTGGATCGTCGACTTCCCGATGTTCGAGTTCAACGAGGAGTCCAACCATCTGGACTTCTCGCACAACCCGTTCTCGATGCCGCAGGGCGAGCTCAGCGCGCTGGAGACGCAGGATCCGCTCGAAATCCTGGCCTACCAGTACGACATCGTCGTCAACGGGGTCGAGCTCTGCTCGGGCGCGCTTCGGAACCACAAGCCCGAGATCATGCTCAAGGCCTTCGAGATCGCCGGCTATTCGGCCGAGGAGGTCGAGCGCCAGTTCGGCGGCATGCTGAACGCCTTCCGCTATGGCGCCCCGCCCCACGGCGGCATGGCCCCGGGCATCGACCGCATCGTCATGCTGCTGGCCGGCGCGGAGAACATCCGCGAGGTCATCGCCTTCCCGCTCAACCAGCAGGCCCAGGACCTGATGATGAATGCCCCCTCCGAGGTCCAGGACAAGCAGCTGCGCGAACTCCACATCCGCCTGGCTCCGCCGATCAAGGTCTAGCGGCAGGGCAAAATGGGGACACGGACGACTTCCCACAGCGACCGGCGCACAGGGCTCGGCCTCTGAGAGTCGTACGTGTCCCGATTTTGCCTAGCGGCAGGCGGGGATGCGCAGGCCGGCGGGGAGTTTGGTGGTTTCGTCGCCGCAGGCGCCGTTCAGCTGCGCCTGGTTCAGGCCCACCGCGCGGGCCATTTCGGCGCCGGAGAAGTTGACGCCGGAGAGCTTGGCGCCGCGCAGGTTGGCGCCTTCGAGATAGGCCCCGACGAAGGTGGCGTTGGTCATGTCGGCGCCGGAGAAGTCGGCGTCGGTGAAGCGGCCGCCATAGCCGTTGACGTCGCGCAGGTCGACGTCGGCGAACCGGCCGTGGTCGAAGACCGAGACGCTGAGATCCGCCTGGCGCAGGCGCGCGCCGGTGAAATTGCGGCCGGGCAGGTCCTTGTTGCTCAGATCGGCCTGGAACAGGTTGCAGCGCGGGCAGCTGGCCCCGTCCTGCGCATGACCAACCTCGGCGGCGTTCTGTGCGAAGGCGGGAAGGGCCACGAGAGCGAGTGCGGCGAAGAGCGCAACGGATTTCATTTCGGCACACCTTGTGCGGTTCGAGGCGGAGTTCAGCCTAGCCGTCGCAAGCTTAAGGCCAAGTCAGCCGCCCGAACAGAAAGGCGCGCATAGTTCGCTGACATTGGATGCCGCGTCCCTTCTCCCCTCGCGGGAGAAAGTGGCTGCGAAGCAGACGGATGAGGGGCCGCGCTGCCGATCGGCAAGAGGCCTCGAGCGCAGTCGTGCAGAGGCAGGCGCGGCCCCTCATCCGACCGGTCTCTGACCGGCCACCTTCTCCCGCGAGGGGAGAAGGACG
>DASYAQ010000487.1:0-3537 GCA_036501225.1 Caulobacteraceae bacterium
CCTGCCGCGTTCGGCGGCGACCATCGCCGAGATCCTGCGCGACAACGGCTACGCCACCTTCGCCGCCGGCAAGTGGCACCTGGCGCCGATGTCGGAATGCTCGGCCGCCGGACCCTTCACCAACTGGCCGCTGCAGAAGGGCTTCGACCGCTATTACGGCTTCCTGCAGGGCGAGACCGACCAGTTCTTCCCCGAACTCACCTGCGACAACCATTTCGTCGACACGCCCGCTTCGCCGGAGGACGGCTATCACGTCTCGGAAGACCTGGTGGACCGCTCGGCCGGCATGATCCGCGACCTGACCTCGCTGGTGCCCGAGCGGCCCTTCTTCCTCTACATGGCCTTCGGCGCCATGCACTCGCCGCACCAGGCGCCGCAGGCCTATCTCGACAAGTGGCGCGGCAAGTTCGACGCCGGTTGGGACGTGGTCCGCGCGCAGTGGTTCGAGCAGCAGAAGGCGCTGGGCGTCATCCCGGCGGAGACCAGGCTCGCCCCGCGCAATCCGGGCGTGAAGCCCTGGACCGAACTCAGCCGCAACGAACAGAGGTTCGCCTGCCGGCTGCAGGAGGCCTTCGCGGCCATGCTCGACCACACCGACGCCCAGATCGGCCGCATGGTCGACTCCCTGAAGTCGGTCGGTCAGTGGGACAACACCGTCTTCATCGTCATGTCCGACAACGGCGCCAGCCAGGAGGGCGGCGCCACCGGCGTGCTCGACGAGATGAAGTGGTTCAACGGCATCCGCGAGAGCGTCGATGAGGCCGTCGAGCGGCTGGACGACATCGGCGGCCCTAACAGCCATTGCAACATCCCCTGGGGCTGGGCCCAGGCCGGCAACACGCCGCTGAAATGGTACAAGCAGAACACCCACGGCGGCGGCGTACGCGACCCGCTGATCGTGCACTGGCCCGACGGCCTGGCGGCGGCCGGCGAGACGCGCAACCAGTTCTGCCACGTCATCGACATCGCCCCGACCATCCTGGACCTGCTCGGCATCGCCCAGCCCGAGGTGGTCGCCGGCGTGCCGCAGATGCCGGTGCATGGGGTCAGCCTCAAGCCGGCCTTCGCCGACGCCGCGGCGCCATTGGAACGGGGTCCGCAGTATTTCGAGATGCTCGGCCACCGCGGCATCTGGAAGGATGGCTGGAAGGCCGTCACCCACCACGCCGCCGGCAAGCCGTTCGACCAGGACCGCTGGGAACTCTACCACCTGGCCGACGACTTCTCGGAATACGAGGACCTGGCCGAGCGCGAGCCCGAGCGGCTTAAAGGCATGATCGACCTATGGTGGGCGGAGGCCGACAAGCATGGCGTGCTACCGCTGGACGACCGGCCGGCGACCGCCCTCTTCCGCGCCTCAATGCGGCCGGGCCTGCCCGCCTCGCGCAACCGCTTCGTCTATTACCCGCCGCTATCGCACATCGTCGCCGACGCCTGTCCGTCGGCCGCGCGCGGCTGGACCACCACCCTCGAACTCGACCACCCGGCCGGGCCGGCGGACGGCGCCCTGGTCGCCCGCGGCAGTCTGAACAGCGGCTTTGCCCTCTATGTGAAGAACGGCCGGCTGGTCATGGATTACAACGACTTCCACAACCATACGCGCGCCGAAGCCAAGACACCGCTGACGCCGGGTCGACACCGGATTCAGCTCAGCGTCGCTCGCCAGGCCGATGGCGGCGGGACCTTGGGGCTTGCCGTGGACGGCGAGATCGTGGCCGGCGCACAGGCGCCGCGGCTGCTCTTCATCCTCTCCTCGACCGGCATGGATCTGGGCCGCAGCCAGTCGCCGGTCAGCCACGACTATGCCGCGCCCTTTGCCTATCCCGGGACCATCCACAAGGTGGTGTTCGAGACCCCGGAATCGGCGCCGCGCGGCGAGGTCAAGGCGCAGGTGCGGGCGGAGATGACTCGGCAGTAGGCGCCGGGCTAGGCTGGCCCTTCGATGCAAGGGGAGCCGCGATGCGATTGAAGCCATTCACCAGGGCCGGATGGGCGATCATCGGCCTGGCCCTCGGACTGGGTCTGGCCGGGGCGGCGATCGCCCAACCGGCGCCAGCGGCCCCGCCGGCGGCCAATGGCCAGCCGAGCGAGAACGAGTTCGTCATCCCCGACTTCCATTTCCGCTCCGGCGAGACTCTGCCCGAACTGCGCATCCACTATACGACGCTCGGAACCCCGGCGCGCGACGCCTCCGGCCGGATCACCAACGCGGTGCTCATCCTGCACGGCACCGGCGGCTCGGGGCATCAGTTCCTCAGGCCGCAATTCGCTGGCGAGCTTTTCGGACCGGGCCAGTTGCTCGACGACAGCCGCTATTTCATCATCCTGCCGGACGACATCGGGCATGGGAAGTCGTCCAAGCCCAGCGACGGCATGCATATGCGTTTCCCGCGCTACGACTATGCCGACATGGTCACCGCCGAGCACCAGCTGGTCGCCGAGCACCTGGGCGTCACCCGACTGCGGCTGATCATGGGCACCTCCATGGGCTGCATGCACGCCTTCCTGTGGGGCGAGATGTACCCGCAAGCCATGGACGCCATGATGCCGCTGGCCTGTACGCCGGAGCCCATCACCGGGCGCAACCGGCTCTGGCGGCGGATGGTCATCGACGTCATCGAGCACGATCCGGCCTGGAACGGCGGCGACTATACGAGCGAACCGCTCGAGGGCCTGCGCGGGGCGGAGGACGTCCTGATCATCGCCGGCAGCGCGCCGCAGCAGCTGCTGAAGACCCTGACCGACCAGGCCGAGGTCGACAAATACCTCAAGCATTACATGGACCTGGATCTGGGCGGCCCCGGCGCCAATCCGACCGACCTGGTCGACGCCAACGACCTGATCTACCAGGTCGATTCCTCGCGCGACTACGACCCCTCGGCCAATCTGGAGGCGATCGAGGCGCCGCTGATCTGGATCAATTCCGCCGACGACTTCATCAATCCGCCGGAGCTGCCCATCGCCGATCGCGAGGCGCCGCGCCTGAAGCACGGCCGTTTCGTCCTGCTGCCCATCGGCCCCAACACCCACGGCCACGGCACCCACACCTGGGCGATCGCCTGGAAGCAGTATCTGTACGAGTTGCTGGAGAAAACCGGCCCGCTGTAGAGCGACATCCATCCTGTTTGAATCGGCAGCCGATTTCTTGCGATCCTTCTCCCCTCGCGGGAGAAGGTGGCCCCCTGGAAGGGGGCCGGATGAGGGGCCGCGCGGAAGATCGGGACCTGCGCCCTCGGGCGAATGAGGAGAACGCGGCGCGGCCCCTCATCCGACCGGTTCCACCCGGCCACCTTCTCCCGCGAGGGGAGAAGGCCCGCGCGTCTGGACCGAGCTAAACGCATAGTGCGCTATCCCCAGCGCGGCGGGTGGCGGTCCTTCCAGGGGCGCTCTTTTTCCAGCTGGGCGGCGAGGCGGAACAGGGTGGCTTCGTCGGCGTAGCGGCCGGTGAACATCATGCCGATCGGCAGGCCCGCGGCCGACCAGCTCAGCGGCAGCGAGATCGACGGCTGGCCGGTCATGTTGAAGGGCGCCGGAAAC
>DASYAQ010000488.1:0-11653 GCA_036501225.1 Caulobacteraceae bacterium
CCGATGCTCGACGAACATGTCGAACTCCTCGAACGAGGCCTCGTCCAGCAGCACGTCGATGCGTTCGCGGGCGGTGAGCTTGCCCTTGGCGTGCTGGGCCGCGATGCGCCGCTCGCCGCCGCCCGCCCGCGCCTGGGCGCGCCGCCGCTCGAGTTCGTCCAGGATGTGCTTCACTTAGGCAGGGCTCCTTGGGCGTTGAGCGTGCAGGCGTAGACGCGCCGAAGGTGAGTGACAAGCCGGTGTGGCGCAGGCGGGGCGCCGCGACAAGATGGCCGCGACGGAAGCCGGACCCAGCGTACGTGCAACCCGGTATCATCGCTTTCGAACCAGGTGAGATCAGCCCCCGTGTCCATAGACCCCGACCTGAAGGCTTCGATCGCCGCGACCCGGTTCGGCCTCGGCGCGCGCCCGAGCGAGATCGCCGCCGCCCGCCCCGACCCTGTCGCCTATCTGAAGGCGCAGATCCGTCCCGAGGGCGCCGACCAGCCGCGGGGACAGTTCGAGACCAGCGCCGAGAACTTCGCCGGCCTGCGCCAACTGCAGATGGATCGGCGCCAGGCCAAACTCGACGGCGGCGCCAGTGCCGACCCGGTCAAACAGGCGCAGAAGATGATCCGCCAGGGCGCCGGCGGCGAGTTCATCGCCCGCGCCGTACTGGCCAGCGAGACCGAGGCCGCTTTTCGCGAACGCTGGGCGCTGTTCTGGTTCAACCATTTCACCGTGGGACAGAAGAACCTGCAGACGGTGATCCTGACCGGCCCGTTCGAGCGCGAGGCCATCCGCCCGCACGTGTTCGGGCGCTTCGAAGACCTGCTGGTCGCCTCGTCGTCGCATCCGGCCATGCTGATCTATCTCGACCAGATCCAGTCGGTCGGGCCGGACAGCCAGTACGCAAACCTGGGCCACTTGGGCTTTCCCGGTTTGAAGGGCCTCGGCGGCCTGAACGAGAACCTGGCCCGCGAGATCCTGGAACTGCACACGCTGGGCGTCGGCTCCGGCTACAGCCAGGCCGACGTCACCGAGTTCGCCCGCGCGCTGACCGGCTGGAGCATCGTCGGGTTCAAGGAGCGCGTCGGCCAGGGCGGCGAGCCCGGCCAGTTCACCTTCCGCCAAGGCGCCCACGAGCCCGGCGTTCGCCACATTCTGGGCAAGGCCTATGCTCAGCGCGGCATCGATCAGGCCCATGCCGTCCTCACCGACCTGGCGACCCATCCGGCGACGGCCCACCATATAGCCGTCAAGCTCGCCCGCCATTTCGTCGCCGATGATCCCTCGCCGGTCCTGGTGTCGCGCCTGGAAAAAAGCTTCAACGCAAGCGGTGGGCAGCTTGATAAGGTTGCGGAAACCCTGATCGACTCCCCCGAAGCCTGGTCGCCGGAAGAGCGCAAGTTCAAGACTCCCTACGAGTTTTTGATCTCCAGCTTTCGCGCCGCCGGCGTGCCGGCCGGCCCAGAGATCGCGCCGGTGCTCAACAGCCTGGGACAGAAGCCGTTCAGCGCCCCGTCGCCGAAGGGGTGGTCGGAGGACGCGGCGGACTGGGCCTCGCCAGACGGCATCGTCAAACGCATGGGCTGGACGGAGGCCTTCTCGGCCCGCGTGGTCGCCGCCGACGCCCAGCCGATGCAGATCGCGCAGAACACCCTCGGCGCCCGCCTGACGCCGGCGACGGCCACCGCCATCAGTCGCGCCGAGTCGCGCACCGAGGCCTTTTCCATCCTGCTGATGAGCCCGGAGTTCCAACGCCGATGACCCGCTCATTCGATCTCAACCGCCGCGCCGCCCTGCTGGCCGCCTCCGGACTTGGCCTGAGCGTCACCTTCCTCGGCCGCCAGGCCTTCGCCGCGTCCGAGGGCGCGATGGCCAAGCGCAAGCTGGTGGTGTTCGTCTGCCGCGGCGCCATGGACGGCCTGTCGGTCTCGCCGCCGATCGGCGACGCCAACTATTCGAGCCTGCGCGGCGAGATCGCCATCCCCGGCTTCGGCCAGCCGAACGGGGCGCTGAAGCTGGACGAGACCTTCGGCCTGCATCCCAGGCTCGCGACGGTGCATGCGTTGGCGCTGAAGGGCCAGGCGCGGATCGCGCCGGCCATCGCGACGCCCGATCGCGCCCGCTCCCACTTCGAGGCGCAGGACGTGCTGGAGACCGGCGTGCCGGAGATCGACAACAACGGCTCCGGCTGGCTCAACCGGGCCATGGAGGCGCTCAGCGCCACGCGCAGGGTCGATGCGCTGTCGGTGGGGGCCCAGGCTCCGCTCATCCTGCGCGGCAGGCTGCAGGCGGCGTCCTGGTCGCCTGGCGGCTACAAGGACCGCGACGCGCGCCTGCCGACCATCCTGACCGACCTCTATGCCGGCGATCCGCTGCTCTCGCCGGCTCTGGCCAGCGGCCTGGACACCGAGGCCATGGCCAGGATCGCCACCGCGGCGACGGCCGCCGACCCGATGGCCAGCGCGGCCATGGCGGCCGATCCGATGGCCATGCAGCCCGACACCGCCATGCAGACCGCGGGCGCGGTGGGGGTCCAGGCCGCGCCGGGCGGCCCGGGCGCGCCGGGCGGCTCGCTGCAGGGCTATGCGGCCCAGGTCGGACAGCAGGCCATCGACGCGGCGCGCAAGATGGGGATCACCCTGGCCAGGTTCATGACCGAGCCGAACGGTCCGCAGATCGCCGCCGTCTCGCTGGACGGCTTCGACACCCACGCCAACCAGGGCGCCGCCGATGGCCAGCTGGCCAACCGGCTGCGCGGCCTCGACGCGGTGCTCGACGGCCTCTCCTCGGGCCTTGGCCCGGAGTGGAACAACACCGTCGTGGTGGTGGCCACCGAGTTTGGCCGCACGGCGCGGATCAACGGCACAAAGGGCACCGACCACGGCACCGCCTCGACCGCGCTGGTGCTGGGCGGCGGCCTTAAGCCGGGCGGCCTGATCGGCGACTGGCCTACCCTGCAACAGGCCAGACTATTCGAAAACCGCGACACCGCGCCGACCATGGACATGCGCGCCCTGTTCAAGGGCATCCTGGCCGAACAGCTGGGCGTCGATCGCCGCGCGCTGGACACGACCGTCTTCCCCAACAGCGCCGACATAGCGCCCGCGATAGGCATCGTCGCCTGAGGCAGGGCCTCAATAGAACTCGTCAAGGGTTCGGTAGAAGTTCAGTTTTTGCTCGTCGAGAGCGTCCAGCGGATAGTGCGCCATGAGCAGGGCCCGGACATCGACCTCGGGGAAGTTGTGCGCGCCGGACCGGACCAGGAGCGCGAAGTCCTGATAGCGGTCGGCGATCCCGGCCAGGCCCAGATCGACAATGCCGGCCGGTCCAGCATCCGCCACGATGAAGTTGGGCAGGCTGGCGTCACCGTGGGTGAAGACCAGATCTTCGCCCGCCGGCCTTTCGGCCAGCATCGCTTGCCAAAGGTCTTCGGCGGGTCGGCCCGTGTGATCCGGATCGAACTCGCTGCGATGCACCTCGCCAGCCTCAACCCTTCGCCAGGCCTCTGAGAGCTTTACCGCAAGCCGTTGATCGAGCGGGCAATCGCCGATCGGGAGGGCATGCAGAACGCGGAGCGCCGCGACCGCCGCGATCAGGCCGGTCTCGGCCCGGTCCGGCGCCAGATCGTGCAACGCCGTCCCCGGCAAGGCCTCGGCCAGCATGGCCGGCCGGCCTTCGACCGTACCGGCCCAGAGCAGCCGCGGCGCGCCAGCCCGGCCGTCCAGCCAGCGCAGGACGGCGATCTCGCCCGCCAGCATCTCCAGGCTGATCCGCCGGGTCGGATCGCCGATCTTGGCGAAGGCGGGCGAGGCGCCGTCGAGCCTGACGGTCAGATCGCCCGACATGCCGTGACCGAAGCGTTCGAACCTGGGCGAGCGCGGCCAGTCCGCCGCCGCGCACAGCGCCGCGACCAGGGCGGCGGCCTCGTCCCCGGACGTCATCGCCGTTTGCGTGGGCGGAAGGGCTCCGGGTTGGCTTCGGACTCATTGAACCCGAACCGCTCGAAGCCGGCCTTCATTTCCGGGCTGAGCGGGGCCTCGATCACCAGCATGCCGCCATCGGGATGCGGCAGGCTGAGCCGGCGCGCGTGCAACTGCAGCTTCAGGCCGGCGGACAGGGCGATCGAGGCCTCGCTGGCGTATTTCGGATCGCCCAGAATGGGATGGCCGATCGCCTTCATGTGCACCCTGAGCTGGTGCGTGCGCCCTGTATGCGGCCGCAACGCCATCCAGGCGGCGCGGTTGGCGGCATGGGATATCGTCGCATAATCGGTCTCGGCCGGCTCGGCGCCGACGTCCTTCGGCGCGGCCGGAACCACCATTTCGCGATCGCCGACCCCCTTCTTGGCCAGGTGCAGCTCGATCACGCCCTGGCTGGGCCTGGGTTGGCCGGCGACGATGGCCCAATAGGTCTTCTCGGCCCGCCGCCTGGCGAAGGCGCCGGCGAGCCGCGCGGCGGCCGCCGGGGTCTTGCCCAGCACCAGCACGCCGGTGGTGTCGCGGTCCAGCCGATGCACCAGCCTGGGCCGATCCACGCCTTCGCCCCAGGCGCCGAGCAGCCGGTCGATGTGGCGGGTGGTCTTGGTCCCGCCCTGCACCGCCAGCCCGGACGGCTTGTTCAGCGCCAGCACCTCGTCGTCCTCATAGAGCACCAGCGAGCGGGCGAAGGCGGCGTCGCGCGGCGACAGCCGGTCGTCGCGCTCACCCCGTCCAGGCGCGTCCGGCAAGGGCGGCACGCGCACCTGGGCGCCGACCGCCAGCCGCGTCTCCGGCTTCACCCGCGCGCCATCGACGCGGATCTGGCCCGAGCGGGTCAGCTTGTGGATCTGCACGTGGTTCAGGTGCGGCCAGCGGCGCTTCAGCCAGCGATCGAGACGGCTGTCCGCCTCGCCCGGCGCGACCTCGAGAGTGCGGACCTCTTTCTTGTCCATCGCCGCCTTATGCGACGCCGGCGGCGGATCGCAAACTGTCCGCCAAGGTCTGGAAGTCGCTCGGGGCGGGCGCGACCAGGCTCATCGGCTCGCCGTTTGGGTGCGGGAACGACAGCGCCGCGGCATGCAACATCAGGCGTTTCACCGGCTGGCCGGCCAGCATCAGCACGCCGCCATAGCGCGCATCGCCGGCGATCGGCCGGCCGACCGAGGCCAGGTGCACGCGCAGCTGATGCATGCGGCCGGTCTCGGGCCTCAGTTCCAGCAGCGCCGCGGCCTCGCCGGCGACCAGGGTGCGATAGCGGGTGCGGGCGGTCTCGGCGTCGGGGTGGTCGGCGCTGCAGATGCGCATGAAGGCCTCGCGGCCCTGTTCGTCGCGGCGGAGGGCTGCATCGATCAGGCCCGCCGACGGCGCGGGCGCGCCGGGCGCGACGATGGCCTGGTAGGTCTTCGCAAAGCGCCGCCCCATCATCGCCTTGCCGAGAAAGGCCGCCGCCGGCTTGGTCCGGGCGGTCAGGATGACGCCGGAGGTGTCGCGGTCCAGCCGGTGGATGAGGCGTGGCCTATTGCCGTTCGACCTGGCGAACGCGAACAGCAATTCGTCCAGGGTATGGACCTGCCCCCGCCCGCCCTGGCTGGACAGGCCCGACGGCTTGGCCAGCGCGATGATGTGCTCGTCCTCGTGGATCACCAGCGCGCGCACGAAGGCGACCTCATCAGCGCTGAGGTTGGGGGCGGCGGGACGCGGCCGAGCAGACATTACGCGTCTCTTCTCCCCTTGCGGGAGAAGATGTCAGCGAAGCTGACGGATGAGGGGTCGCGCTGAAATCTCCGCATCGTTGCGGGATAACCGGATAGGGCGTCCAACCCCTCATCCGACCCCTTCGGGGCCACCTTCTCCCGCAAGGGCAGAAGGATTTCTGGGGGTTGCTTCACGATCCTCGGCCGCCACGTTCGGCGCGCAGCGCCGCCCAGCGGTCCAGGCGCTCCTTCACCCGCGCCTCGGCGCCCTCGCCTTTCGGGGCGTAGAAGGTCTGCCGGGCCATGCCTTCGGGGAAATAGTTCTGGCCGGAGAAGCCCTCGTCCTGGTTGTGGTCGTACGCATAGTCCTTGCCGTAGCCCAGCTCCTTCATCAGCCGGGTGGGCGCATTGCGGATATGGGCCGGCGGCATCAGCGAGCCGGTCTCCCTGGCCGCCCGCATGGCCGCGCCGAAGGCGGTGAGCACGGCGTTGGACTTGGGCGCCGCGGCCAGGTGCACCACCAGCTGCGCCAGGGCCAGTTCGCCCTCCGGCGAGCCCAGGAAGTCGTAGGCGTCCTTGGCCGCGTTGGCGAGGATCAGCGAGGTGGGATCGGCCTCGCCGATGTCTTCGGACGCCGCGCGCACCAGCCGGCGCGCGATGAACAGCGGATCCTCGCCGCCGGCCAGCATCCGCGCCAGCCAATAGAGCGAGGCGTCTGGGTCTGAGCCTCGGATAGATTTATGCAGCGCTGATATGAGGTTATAGTGCTCTTCTCGGTCCTTGTCGTAAGCCGGGCTGCGCTTTTGCAGGGTGCGGCCGAGGTCGGCGATGGAGAGCGGCTCGGCCGCGCCGATGTTGAACAGGGTCTCGGCCAGGCTGAGCAGGTAGCGGCCGTCGCCGTCGGCCAGCGCGAACAGGGCGTGGCGCGCGTCCGCCTGCAGCGGCAGCCTGCGGCCCTCGTAGGCCTCCGCCTTGGCCAGCAGCATCTCCAGCGCCGCGTCGTCCAGCCGCTTCAGCACGAAGACCTGGCAGCGCGACAACAGCGCGCCGTTGAGCTCGAATGACGGGTTTTCGGTGGTGGCGCCGACCAGGGTGACGATGCCCTGCTCCACGAACGGCAGGAAGCCGTCCTGCTGGGCGCGGTTGAAGCGGTGGATCTCGTCGACGAACAGCAGCGTCGCCTGACCGGCGGCGCGGCGGCCGCGGGCGGTCTCGAAGGCCTTTTTCAGGTCGGCGACGCCGGAAAACACCGCCGAGAGCTGCTGGAACTGGTAGCCGGCCTCGTTGGCGAGCAGGCGTGCAATGGTGGTCTTGCCGGTGCCGGGCGGCCCCCAGAGGATCATCGAGGCCAGCCGGTGCGCCTCGGCCATGCGCCGGATGGGGCCGTCGGGTCCGAGCAGGTGATCCTGGCCCACCACCTCGTCGAGCGTCGTCGGCCTCAAGCGGTCCGCCAAGGGGGATGGCGTCTCGGGCGTCAGGCCGGCGGCTTCGAACAGGTCCGTCATGGGGGGAAGGTAGCAGAGATTTGGCGCCCCTTCTCCCCTTGCGGGAGAAGGTGTCAGCGAAGCTGACGGATGAGGGGTCGCGCGGAGATTATTGTTTATGGTCAGAGTAGTAAGCGGAACGATTAGCGTAACCCCTCATCCGACCCCTTCGGGGCCACCTTCTCCCGCAAGGGGAGAAGGATGCTCAACCAACTGCCTCCAGAGCGGCTCTGAGTTCGCTGAGCGACTCCAGCCGCGCATCCGCCCGCGCCACGTCCGGCCAGCCGGCGTGGACGATGCCCCAGGGTCCGCGACGGATGAAGACGGCGGTCATGCCGGCGGCCTTGGCGGGCAGGACGTCGTTGTCGAGGCGGTCGCCGACATAGGCGATCTCGCCCGCCGGGCAGCCGGCCACCTCCACGACGCGGTCGAAGAAGGCCGGCGACGGCTTTTCGACCCCCCAGCTGGTGGACGAGGCGATGAAGTCGGCCGCGATGCCGACGTCGCGCAGCGATGCCTCCGCCGCCTCGGGCTGATTGCCCGAGATTCCAACGTGATAGCCGTTGTTTCTCAAGTCGGCCAGGCAGGGAAAGGCATCGGGATAGAAGTCGCCGCGCTCCAGGCTGTAGGCCCAGCCCGCCGCCTTGCGGCTGGCCTGCGCCGCCGCGAGGTCGTAACCCGGTCGGACCAGGTCGAACACCTCGCGGTGCGGGCGGCGGCGCTCGACGATGACGCCCATGGCCGCGAAAAAGGTGAAGGCGGGCACGCCCATCCAATCGGCCCAGTCGGTCCAGTGGCGCGTCTCGTCGACCAGGGTCTCGCCGACATCGAAGACGACGGTGGTGATCGGCATGGTCAGCCTCAGCGGTGGACGTAGCCGGCCTGGGCGACCTCGACCTCGAGCCCGTCGGTGAACACCCGCACGCCCGAGCCCGCGGTCACCTGGCCGATGGGGCTGAGCGCAATACCCGCGAGCGCCGCCGCCGCCAAGAGGGCGACCGCGTTTTCGGGCGCCGCGGCGCAGACGATCTCGTAGTCGTCGCCGCCGGTCGCCAGGGCGATCCGCGCCTCGACCTGGCTGGCGGCCCGCGCCAGCCAGGCCGCCGCCGCCGCCGACAGGGGCAGCCGATCGAGGTCGATTTCGAGGCCGACGCCGCTCGCCGCCGCCACCTTGCCGGCGTCGGCGATCAGGCCGTCGGAGACATCCGCCGCCGCATGGGCGTGGTCGCGCAGCGCCTCGGCGAGGCCCGACCGGGGCTGCGGCAACTGGTACCGATCGGCCAGCCAAGCGGCCTGTTTGTAAGACTTTATTACCCTTAATCCCTTACGCAGCAACAAACCGAGATATCCGTCGCCGATCGTGCCGGAGACGAAAACCACGTCCCCGACCTGCGCCCCGGCGCGCCGCACCATGCGTCCGGCGGGGGTCCAGCCGAGGATGGTCAGGCTGGCGGTCAACGGTCCGGGCGTCGCCACCGTGTCGCCGCCGAACAGTTTCAGGCCGAAGCGCTGCTGGTCGTCGGCCAGGCCGCGGGCGAAGGCCCGCCGCTCCGGCCAGCCGTATTTCGCCGGCCAGGCGACGGCGAGGAAATAGCCGTACGGGTCCGCGCCCTTGGCGGCGAGGTCGGACAGATTGACCCGGAGCAGCTTGCGCCCGACCAGGTCGGGCGGGTCGTCGGCCAGGAAGTGAACGCCCTCGACCATGGCGTCCTTCGACACGATCAGGTCGAAACCGGGCCGCGATGGGATGGCGGCGGCGTCGTCGGTCAGGCCGAAGGCTTCCGGCGCCCCCTCGGCGAGCGGGGCCAGGCCGCGCGCGATCCAGTCGAACTCGTCAGGCGGGTCGCTCATCGCGCGCGATTCCATCCAGGGCGCCGTTGACGAAGCCGGGCTCGGGGCCATCGAAGAAGGATTTGGCGATCTCGACATATTCGTCGATCACCACCTCGTCCGGCGCGTCGCCGCCGATCAGCTCGAAGGCCCCCACCCGCAAGATGGCGCGCAGGGTGGCGTCGATCCGCTCCAGTCGCCAGCCCTCGGCCAAGCGGATGCGGATGGCCTTGTCGACGCGGGCCTGATGCTCGACGGCGCCGCGCACCAGCTTGCCGAAATAGGCCTCGTCGGCGGGGGCCAGCGCCTCGCCGTCGATATCCTTGTCAAACCGGAAGTCGGCGAACTCGCGGATCACGGCCTCGGAGCCGGCCTCGGCGGTCTCCATCTGATAGAGCGCCTGGACGGCGGCCAGCCGCGCCACCGACCGCGCCCGGTGCGCCGGCGATTTCACCGCGTCTGCCCGAGCAGGCGACGCCGCAGAGCGATCATCTCGATACAGGCGCGAGCGGCGAACCCACCCTTGTCGCCCTCGCCGATGCGGGCGCGGGCCCAGGCCTGGGCCTCGTTTTCGACCGTCAATATACCGTTGCCGATGGCCAGGCGCCGCCCGATGGACAGGTCCATCAGCCCATGCGCCGATTCATTGGCCACCGCCTCGAAATGATAGGTCTCGCCGCGAATGACGCAGCCAAGGGCCACATAGCCGTCATAGCGAACGCCGGTCGGCCGGTGGCCGCCCTCCTCGGCCAGCGCGATGGCGGCGGGGATTTCCAGCGCGCCGGGCACGGTGACGGTGTCGTGCTCGGCATTGGCCGCGGCGATGGCCCTGGTGGCGCCCTCCAGCAGGGCGTCGGAAATCTCGCCGTAGAAGCGCGCCTCGACGATAAGCAGGCGGAGCTTGTCTTCCAGCATGGCTAGTCCTCGGCGGGCAACGGCACGGTGTCGACGATCTTCAGACCATAGCCCTCAAGCGCCGCCGGCCGCACGGGGGTTCTGGTCAAAAGCTTCATTTCGCGCACGCCGAGATCGTTGAGGATCTGCGCCCCGACGCCATAGTCGCGCAGGGCGTTGTTGCGGCCCTGGTGGGCTTCCAGGCCGCCGCCATAGCGTTCCGACAGCCAGGCCGGGTTGGGGTCGCGCAGGAAGACCGCGACGCCGGCGCCGTCGTGGGCGCCGATGGCGCGCAGGGCCGCGGGCACATAGTCGCGGCGCTGTTCGACATGGCCCAGCATGTCGGCGGCCATGTCGACGCGGTGCATGCGCACCAGGGTCGGCCTGTCCGGATCGATCTTGCCCTTGACCAGCACCGCATGCTCCGTCCGGTCGATGATGTTGCGATAGATCAGCATGCGGAAACGGCCGCCATAGATGCTCTCGAACTCGGTATCGACCACCCGCTCGACCTGGCGCTCGGTGCGGCGGCGATAGGCGATCAGGTCGGCGATGGTGCCGATCTTCAGGCCATGCAGCTGGGCGAAGGCGACCAGGTCGGGCATGCGCGCCATCGAGCCGTCGTCGTTCATCACCTCGCAGATGACCCCGGCCGGGTTCAGCCCCGCCAGCCGCGAGATGTCGACGGCGGCCTCGGTATGGCCGGCGCGGACCAGGACGCCGCCCTCGCGCGCCACCAGCGGAAAGACGTGGCCGGGCGAGACGACGTCGTCGCTGTTCTTGGTCGGATCGATGGCCACGGCCACGGTATGGGCGCGGTCGTGGGCCGAGATGCCGGTGGTGACCCCTTCCCTCGCCTCGATCGAGACGGTGAAGGCGGTGCCGTGCTCGGCGTTGTTCTCATGGCTCATCGGCGGCAGGCGCAGCTGTCTCGAGCGCTCGGCGGTGATGGCCAGGCAGACCAGGCCACGGGCGTGCTTGGCCATGAAATTGATCTGGTCGGGGGTGGCGAACTGGGCCGAGATGATGACGTCGCCCTCGTTCTCGCGATCCTCCGCGTCGACCAGGATATAGGGCCGCCCCTGACGCGCGTCCTCGACGATGTCCTCGATCGACGAAATGGGGCTGTCATCACTCATCCGCCTACGCTCCTTGCGGAGCTTCGGCGGATCGATCCGCCATCAGCCCGGCTACTCATGCTTCCGCCCCGTCCCCCGAAGCCTTGGCGAAGGGGGATCATCCGGCCGTCTCCTGCCAGCGGGCCAGGTAGCGGGCCAGCATGTCGATCTCCAGATTGACCCGGTCGCCCACCTCGAGCGCGCCCAGCGTCGTCGCCTCCCAGGTGTGCGGGATGATGTTGACGCCGAAGATGTCGTCCTCCACCGCGTTGACCGTCAGCGAGACGCCCTCGACGCTGATCGAGCCCTTCGAGGCGATATAGCGATGCAGCGGCCGCGGCGCCCGGATCCGCAGCCGATGCGAGCCGCCCTCGGGCGTGACCCCCACCACCTCGCCGACCCCGTCCACATGGCCGGAGACGATGTGGCCGCCCATTTCGTCGCCGGCGCGGGCGGCGCGTTCCAGATTGATCCGCCGCCCCTCACGCCAGTCGCCGAGGGTGCTCATGGCCAGGGTCTCGCCCGAGACCTCGACCGCGAACCAGCCCTCGCCCTTGTCGACAACGGTCAGGCAGCAGCCGGCGTGGCTGATCGAGGCGCCCAGGTCGATGCCGGCCACATCGTAGGCCGTCTCGATCTCGAAGCGCCGGTCGCGATTGGTGTCGCGC
>DASYAQ010000489.1:0-9978 GCA_036501225.1 Caulobacteraceae bacterium
CAAGGAGACCATCATGTACGGCAAGACCCTTTTGACGGCCGTCGCCTTCATCGCGTTCGCCGGCAGCACGTTCGCGGCTCCCGTCGCATCCAATCCGGACCAGGTTTCGGTGGCCGTCGGCATCGGCGACCTCAACCTCGCCGGCCAGCCCGGCGCCGCGGTCGCCCTGCGTCGCATCCACGCCGCCGCCCGGTCCATCTGCGGCCCCGCGCCCGACATAAGGGACCTGGGCCGGACCGCCGATTACCGCGACTGCATGGCCGCTTCCATGGGGCCGGCGGTGGCGTCGCTGAACAACCCGCTGGTGACAGCGCTCTATACAGGCCGCGATGAGCGCACGGCGATGCTCCAGACGGCGAGCCGCTAGTCCAAACGCCCGGCGCGATATCCGTCGCGTCGGGCGCCGCCGGCTCGCCAGCCCGCGCCGAGTGGCCTTTGACCGGCCGGCTTGCTAGGCTCGTCCAGGCCGGCGCCATGTCGAGCGGACAGAGGGCTGGAGTGGACGAGATCGCCGACGTGGGCCCTCCCGGAAAGTCTTCGGAGGCGGCCGATTTGCGGATTGGCCGCATCGAACTGGCGCGCGAGGCGCCGGTCCGCCTTGGGGCGCTCGGCATCGAGCCGGGCCTGCGCCGCATCGCCAATGACGACGGCCGCGAAGCCATACTCGAACCGCGGGTGATGCAGGTGCTTGTCGCGCTCAGCCGCGCCGGTGGCCGGATCGTGTCGCGCGACGAACTGGCGACCTCGTGCTGGCACGGGGTGGTGGTCGGCGAGGACGCGCTGAACCGGGTCATCGGCCGGCTGCGCCGGGTGCTGGACGAGGTCGGTGGCGGCCTCCAGTTGGAGACCATCACCAAGGTCGGCTATCGGCTGGTCGCGCCGGGCGCGGCGGCGACTGTCGCCGTGGAACGTAAGCCCTCCATCTGCGTGCTGCCCTTCGCCAATATGAGCGACGACCCGCAGCAGGCCTATTTCAGCCAGGGCATCTGCGAAGACATCATCACCGACCTTTCCAAGGTCTCGGCGCTCAGGGTGATCGCGCGCGGCGTCGCTTTCAGCTTCAAGGGCGAGGCGGCCGATGCGCCGGCGGTCGCGCGCCAACTCAATGTCAGCCACGTCTTGGAAGGCAGCGTGCGCAAGGCGGGCGGCCGGGTGCGCATCTCCGCCCAGCTGATCGAGGCCGGCGGCGGCCACCACGTCTGGGCCGAGCGATGGGACCGCGACCTGACCGACATCTTCGCCCTGCAGGACGAGATCTCGCAGGCCATCGTCGGAGCGCTGAAGCTCAGGCTGCTGCCGGAGGAGAAGCGGGCCATCGAGCGGCGCGGAACCGACAATGTCGAGGCCTACAACCTCTTCCTGATGGCGCGGCAGTTCCTGGTCAGCGGCCATCAAGACTATGCGCGGGCGGCCGAGGCCATCGTCCGCCTGTGCCGCAGGGCGACCGAGATCGACCCGCTCTATGCCCGCGCCTGGGCGCTGATGGCTCTGACCCAGACCTCGTTGCACTTCGTCGCCGGCCAACCGGACGACGGACTGGAAGCCGCCGAGCGGGCGCTGGCGATCGACCCGGACCTCGCCGAGGCGCACGCGGTCCGGGCGCGGCACCTGTTCCGGCAGGGCCATCGCGACGAGGCCTCCGCCGAGATCGAAACCGCCCTTCGCCTGGATCCCGAGTCCTACGAGGTCAACCAGAGCGCCGGCATGCTGGCGATCAGGGAGCGCGCGTTCGGCCGGGCCATCGGCTACTACGAGAAGGCGGCGCTGGCGGAGACGAGCTTCAGCGAGACCGGAATGCTGATCTCCTGCTACAAGAGCCTCGGCGATATGGATGGCGCCCGGCGTTGGGCGCGGATCACGCTGGAGCGGGTCGAAAGCGCGCTGGCGAAAGACCAGAGTAATGGATCGGCCTTCGGCTTCGGCGTGGGCGCCCTCGCCGTGCTCGGCCAGGCCGAACGGGCCAGGGAGTGGATTGATCGGGCCCTGCTGGTCGATCCGGACAATGCGAACATGCGCTACAATCTGGCCTGCTGCCTGTGCTTCGAACTTGAGGACAATGACGGCGCGCTGGAGCTGCTCGGCCCGTATTTCGACCGCGCGGTTCTGGGCGACGTGAGCTTCGCCAAGATCGACGTGGAGCTCGATCCGCTGCGCGACGACCCGCGGTTCATCGCCATGATCGCCGCCGCCGATGCGCGCCTGGCCGCGGCCGGATAGCGCCTTTCTAAACGATTCCCGCCTGTCCGACCGCGATGGGTTTGCGCACCTGGGCCTTGCGCATGCGCCATTCGCTGGCGCGGTAGGCGGCGATGGGGTCGATGGCGCCGCCGAGTTCGTAGCGGGCCATGGCCAGGATGGGCGTGACGTCGGTGTCGTAGGCGCGCCTGAGCGTATTGAAGCCCATGATCACGTCGTTGGCCTGCTGGTGTTCGGCCAGAGCGTCGCGGTCGACCACCAGGGCGCGCGCATGGGCGGCGGCCACGGCGGCGGCGCTGTTCAGCAGGCTCTCGATCGGGTCGGTGACGTTGTGCGATTGGTCGAGCATATAGGCCGGACGGAAGCCTTCCGGATCGCGCCGCTCGGCCTCGACCAGCTCGTTGAACACCAGGAAGAGTTGGTGCGGATTGATCGAGCCGGCGTCAAGGTCGTCGTCGCCATACTTTGAATCGTTGAAATGGAAGCCGCCCAGCTTCCCGAACCGCGCCAGCCGCGCGACGATCTGCTCGATGTTCACGTTCGGCGCATGGTGGCCGAGATCGACCAGGCATTGCGCCTTCTCGCCCAGGGTCTGGGCGCAGAGCAGGCTCGTGCCCCAGTCGGAGACCACGGTCGAATAGAAGGCCGGCTCATAGAGCTTGTGCTCGATGAACAGGCGCCAGCGCTTCGGCAGGGCGGCGTAGATGCGCGCCATGGAGTCGAGGTAGCGGTCCAGCGCCCCGGTCAGGTCCGCCTGGCCGGCGAAGTTGGAGCCGTCGGCGATCCAGACGGTGATGGCCTCGGCGCCCAGCGCCTCGCCGATCTCGATACAGTCGATATTGTGCGCCACCGCCTGGTCGCGCACGGCCGCGTCGGCATGGGTCAGCGAACCGTACTTGTAGGACAGCCGCTGGCCGGGCTGGTCCTGGAAGGTGTTGGAATTGACCGCGTCGAAGCCGACCCCGACCGCCGCGGCCTTCTGCTTCAGCGCCTGGACGTCGTCGACCCGGTCCCAGGGAAAATGGGTCGAGACGGTCGGCGTATTGCGGCCCAGAGCCTGGACCACGGCGCAGTCCTCGAGCTTTTCGAAGATGTTGGTCGGCTCGCCGGGAATCGGGAACTTGGCGAAGCGCGTGCCGCCGACCCCGACGCCCCAGCTGGGGATGGCGACCGCGAAGCTCTTCAACGCCGCCTTGACAGCCTCGATGGAGACGCCGCGCCGATCCAATGAGCGGCCCAGGCTCTCGTAGTCGTCGCTCAGCGCGTCGAGCCGGCCGGCATTCTCCCGCTCGATCAGTTCGCGGGATATCACCGCCTCGTCCATGCGATCCTCCGCCGTCTCGGGCTTGGAAAAACGCTAGCGCGAGGGATGGTCGGAAACAATCAAATTGCGTTAAGTTCGATCAAGAGCGTGAAAGAGGAAACCCATTGGACGAGGCCGTCGCCGTGCTGGACGTGGGCAAGACCCATGCGAAACTGACCCTGATCGGGCCAGGCGGCGATGTCGTGGCCACCCGGAGCCGCGCCAATGCGGCTGTGGTCGCCGATGGCCGGCCGGCGCTCGACACCGAGGGCGTCGAGACCTGGGCGATCGGCGCGCTGAAGGAGCTCGCCGGCCTGGCGGCGGTGGTCGCCATCGCGCCCGTCGGCCATGGCGCGGCCGCGGCCCTGGTTAACGGCGACGCACTGGTCGCTCCGGTCCTCGACTATGAGGCCGAGCCGCCGGCGGCGCTCGCCGAGGCTTATGCCGCCGAGCGCGATCCGTTCGAGGCGACCCTGTCGCCGCGACTGCCGCAGGGGCTCAATCTCGGCCTGCAGCTCTACTGGCAGGAAGCCCTCTATCCCGCCGTCTGGCCGTCAAAGGCGCAGGCGCTGCTGTGGCCGCAATACTGGGCCTGGCGGCTGTGCGGCGAACGCGCCGCCGAGGCCACCAGCCTCGGCTGCCACACCGATCTGTGGCGGCCCTACGAGCGCGACTATTCCGCCCTGGCCAAGCGCCACGGCTGGGACCAGCGACTGGGGCCGTTGCGACCCGCGCGCGCCGTGCTCGGCCCCATTCGGCCCGACCTGGCCCAGGCCGCCGGCCTGCCCGCCGATTGCCGCGTGCTCTGCGGCCTGCACGACAGCAACGCCTCGCTGAACGCCGCGCGTGGCTTCGCCGAGGTCGCCGGCGGCGGCTTCAGCCTGATCTCCACCGGCACCTGGTTCGTCACCTTCCAGTCCGGCGGCGTCGGCGCCACGCGCCTCGACCCCGTCCGCGACACCCTGGCCAATGTCGATGTCGACGGCCATCCCGTCCCCTCGGCGCGCTTCATGGGCGGGCGCGAATACGCCGCCATCCTGGGCGCGGACCTCGGCGCGACCGCCTCGCTCGCCGCCGCCGCGGCCGTGGTCGAGGCCGGCGTTCGCACGCGGCCGGCCTTCGTCGGCGGCGGCCCGTTTCCGGGGATGCGCGGCGCGGTGATCGGAGCGCCGGAGAGCCCCGCCCAGCGCGCCGCCCTGGCCTCGCTGCACCTGGCCCTGATGAGCGACGTCGAACTCGACCTGGTCGGCGTCGCCGGCCCGATCGTCATCGAGGGCCGCTTCGCCGGGGACCCGGTCTTCGCCTCCGCCTTGGCCGCGCTTCGCCCCAAGTCCGCCGTCCATGCCTGCCCCGGCGGCGGCGATGCCGTCGCCCTCGGCGCCGCGCGCCTGGTCTGGCCGGCGCTACGGCCGATCGCGCCGCTCCGCCGTATCGCGCCCGCGCCCTTCGACCTCGCCGCCTATGCCAGGGCCTGGCGCGAGGACGCCGTTCTCCCGTCACCCAAGCCCGTTGCAGCCAAGGCGCCTGTCAGATGAACTATCCCGTCGCCTCCCCCGAACAGATCGCCTTCTTCCGCGAACACGGCTTCCTGGTGGTCGAGGACGCCATTCCGGCGGCCGAACTCGACCTGCTGGAGAGCTTCTGCGACCGCATTCTCGAGGAGAAGGAGCGGCTGGCCAAGGACTGGGCCTGGGACGCCAAGGAGAGCCTCGATGACCGTTCCTTCCGCATCGTGCAGTCCTCGCCGTCGTTCGTCTGGAAGGACATCCGCGAACAACCCTATCGCAAATGGCTGGTGGAATTCGGCTCGGCGCTTTTGGGCAAGGACCTGGCCTTCTGGTACGACCAGTTCCTCGGCAAGCCGCCGGGCAAGAGCGTGCCCACCGACTGGCACCAGGACGAGGCCTATTGGGGCCGCAACCTCGACGAAAAAGGCGTCACCGGCTGGATCCCGCTGCAGGACGTGGATGCCGACAACGGATGCATGCATTTCATCGACCGCGGCCACAGGCTGGGTGTGCTGCCGCACACGCAGGTCGAAGGCGTGCAGAGCGACCTGATCCACTGTGAGGTGGATGTGAAGGACGTGGTGGTCTGCCCGATCTCGCGCGGCGACGTCACCTTCCACCACTCCAAGACCCCGCACATGACCACCGCCAACAACAAGCCGGCGTGGCGAAAGGCGGTGACCAACCACATGCAGGCGATTGGCGCCGGCGGCGAGGGCGATCACTATCCGTGGAAGCTCACCGTGCACCAGGGCTTCGACAAGGCCCGGCCGGCCAGGCCGGTCTGAGCTGACAAGAAACTGCCGTTTCCAAGGGGAGAGCATGACCGAGTTTTCAGGCCTGGGAGTGAACCTGGGCAACCTTTCGCGCCTGAGCCACGCCAGGTCGCGCTCGATCAGCCCGGAGAACTTCACCGGCGAAAAAGGCAAGGGCGGCATGTCCACCGACGGTCCCGCCGCCAACGCCGCGCGCGGTCTTGGCCAGGGCTGGAAGGTCTCGCCCTATGTGATCATTCCCGCCGGCGAAACCTTCACCCTGGCCGATATCGAGGGCTCGGGCGCCATCCAGTCGATCTGGATGACCCTGGCCGGCGGCAAATGGCGCCACACCATCCTGCGCGCCTACTGGGACGATCAGGCCCAGCCGTCGATCGAGTGCCCGGCGGGCGACTTCTTCGCCTGCGGCTGGGAAAGCTTCGCCCAGGTCACCTCGTTGCCGGTCTGCGTCAATCCGGGCCGCGCCTTCAACTGCTATTGGGAAATGCCGTTCCGCAAGCGGGCGCGGCTGACCATGACCAACCTCTCGGACGAGCAGATCTACGTCTACTACCAGATCAACTACGCCCTGACCGAGATCCCCGACGACGTCAGCTATTTCCACGCCCAGTTCCGGCGAGTGAATCCGCTGCCCTACAAGGACGTCTGCGCCATCCTCGATGGGGTGAAGGGCCAGGGCCACTATGTCGGAACCTACATGGCCTGGGGGGTGAACAATTCCGGCTGGTGGGGCGAGGGCGAGATCAAGTTCTTCCTGGATGGCGACGGCGAGTTCCCGACCATCTGCGGCACCGGCACCGAGGACTATTTCTGCGGCGCCTATAATTTCGACGTCGGCTCGATCGCCCGCGACCGCGCCATCACGCCGAACTATGTCGAGTTCACCACCCCTTACGCCGGCCTGCCGCAGGTGCTGCGGCCGGACGGGCTCTACAAGTCGCAGCAGCGCTTCGGCATGTACCGCTGGCACATCCCCGATCCGGTGCGCTTCGAAACCGACATCAAGGTGACCATGCAGGCGCTGGGCTGGCGCACCGACAAGGACCGCCGCTATCTGCCGCTGCAGGACGACATCGCCTCGGTCGCCTACTGGTACCAGACCCTGCCCACGGCGCCGTTTCCGGCGCTGCCCGACCGCGACTATCTGGAGGTCGTCTAGACCGATGGCGCGCGTCGCGGATCTGCGTGTCGACTATATCGACCGGCCGCTCGGCCTGGAAAACCGCCGGCCGCGCTTTTCGTGGACCGTCGAGGGCGAGGGGCGCGACCTGCGCCAGGCCGCATACCGGATCCAGGTCGCCGGCGATGAGGCCGCGCTCGGGACAGGTGACTGGCTTTGGGACAGCGGCCGGATCGCCTCGTCGCGCAGTCTCGATCTCCTCTATGACGGCCCGGACCTGGCCTCGCGCCAGCGCTGCGTCTGGCGGGTGAGCCTCTGGCTGGCGGCGGATGGCGAGCCGATCCCGAGCCAGCCGTCCGGATTCGAGATGGGTCTGCTCGAAGCCGACGACTGGAGCGCCGCCTGGATCGCCGCGCCGACTCCGCAAGGCGACGACGGCAAGACGCCGCTGCCGGCCGCGCTGATGCGACGTCGCTTCACCTGCGCCGGTCCGGTGGTCGCCGCCCGCCTCTATGTCACCGCGCTCGGCGCCTATGAGATCAGCCTGAACGGGCAAGGGGTCGGCGATGCGCGGCTGGCGCCGGAATCGACCGACTTCCGCCGTCGCGGCCTCTACCAGATCCACGACGTCACCCACCTCATCGGGCCGGACGAGAACGTCATCGCCGCGCTGCTCGGCGACGGCTGGTACGGCAGCGCCTTCGGCTGGAAGAACGAGCGCGGCATCTTTGGCGCGCCGCCGAACCGACTGCGCGCCCAGCTGGAATTGACCTATGCCGACGGCGGCCGCGAGACGGTTTCGACCGACGCGGACTGGCGCACGGCGGCTTCCGCGATCCTCTCCAGCGAAATCTATGACGGCGAGGTCTATGACGCCCGGCTCGAACGGGCGGGCTGGTCGGAGGTCGACTTCGACGACAGTGCCTGGGCGCCTGTGGTCCTGCCGGAGACGCTCGATCTGCCGCTGGCGGCCCAGGTCTCGCCGCCGATTCGGCAGACCGAGATCCTGCGCGCCAAGACGGTGACCGAGACCGATCCCGGCGTCTTCGTCTTCGACTTCGGGCAGAATTTCGCCGGCTGGGCGCGGCTGCACGCCGAAGGCCCGACTGGCACCACCGTCAGGCTGCGCTTCGCCGAAATCCTCGGCGAGGACGGCCGCATCAGCGTCGAGAACCTGCGCGGCGCCAAGGCTGCCGACAGCTTCATCCTGGCCGGCGGCGGCCCTGAAACCTTCGAGCCGCGCTTCACCTATCACGGCTTTCGCTATGTCGAGGTCTCGGGCTATCCCGGCCGGCCGTCGCCGGAGGCGCTCGATGGCGTGGTGGCGCACAGCGACTGCGCCATCACCGGGGCGCTGGACATCGCCGACCCGACGCTCGCCCAGGTCTGGCGCAACAGCGTCTGGAGCCAGCGGTCGAACCTGTTCGGCGTGCCGACCGACTGCCCGCAGCGCGACGAGCGGCTGGGCTGGATGGGCGACGCCCAGGTGTTCTGGGACGCGGCCTCCTACACCATGGACGTCGACGCCTTCACCCGCCGCTTCATGGGCGATGTGCGGGTGGCGCAGCGGCGCACCGGCGGCTTTCCGGACGTGACGCCCTACGAACTGCGCTGGGACGGCTCGCCGGGCTGGGCCGACGCCGGCGTCATCCTGCCCTGGACCCTCTATCGCAAGTACGCCGACACCGGCGTTATCGACGAGAACTGGGAGGCCATGGAGCGCTGGCTGGCCTGGCTCGCGGCCAACAATCCCGACCATATCTGGCGCAACAAGCGCGGCGTCGACTATGGCGACTGGCTGGCGGTCGACGCGGTCAAGCCGGGCGACCCGACCTCGCCCAAGGACCTGATCGCCACCGCCTTCTGGGCCTATGACGCCGCCCTGATGGCCGAGATGGCGACGGCGACCGGCCGCACCGTGGAGGCGGCGACCTGTGCGGCGTTGCGGGAGACCATCGCCAGGGCCTTCGTCGATGAGTTCGTCCGCGCCGACGGCGGCATCGGCAACGACAGCCAGACCAGCCACGTGCTGGCGCTGCGCTTCGGGCTCGTGCCGGAGGCGTTGCGCGCCGCCTCGGTCGCGCGGCTGGCGACGGACATCGAGAAGCGCGGCGGCAAGCTTTCCACCGGCTTTCTCGGCACGCCCTATATCCTGGACGCCCTGGCCGACAACGGCCGCGAGGACGTCGCCGTCGGCCTCTTGCTGCAGACCGAGTTTCCGTCCTGGGGCTACATGGTCGCCAAGGGCGCCACCTCGATGTGGGAGCGCTGGAACGGCGACACCGGCGACGTCTCGATGAACTCATTCAACCACTATGCCTACGGCGCGGTGACCGGCTTCCTCTACCGGCGCCTGGCCGGTATCGCGCCGGCGGCGCCAGGGTTCGACGTCGTGGAAATCCGCCCACTCGACGATGCACGGATCGATCATGGCGGCGGCCGATACGTCTCGGCGAAAGGCCCGATCTCGACCGCCTGGCGCCGCGCCGCCGACGGCGGTTTCAGCCTCGATGTGACCCTGCCGCCGAACTCGACCGGCCGCCTGGTCCTGCCGGCGCGCACGGGGCAGCAGCTGTTCGAGGACGGCAGGCCGTTCGACGGCGCCATCGTCCGAGGAAACGGACGCCTCCGGGCAGAGACCGGCTCCGGCGCCTATCGGTTCGAGGTACGTTAGGGCGAATACGAACAAACACGATCCTTCTCCCCCCTGCGGGAGAAGGATTTTGGCTAAGCCGCCCGCTTCCCCTCCGCTTCCGCCCGGGTGTCGCCGGCCCAGAGGTGCAAGGCGGCGTAGGCGCGCCAGGGGCGCCAGCGTTCGGCGCGGGCGAGCAGTTCGGCGGGGGTGGGGCGGCGGCCGGTCTCGTCGGCCAGGGCGCGCATCAGGCCGATGTCGGCGGCGGGGAAGGCGTCCGGTTCGCGCAACTCGCGCATGGCGATGTACTGGGCGGTCCATTCGCCGATGCCGGTCAGGCTCTTCAGTTGGGCGACGGCGGCTTCCAGGCTGCGGCTGGGACCGAAGATGGCCGGGTCGGCGGCGACCGCGGCGGCCAGCGAACTCAGCGCCGCGGCGCGGCT
>DASYAQ010000490.1:0-1662 GCA_036501225.1 Caulobacteraceae bacterium
GAGCCGAGGTTCGAGGTCATGATGATCAGGGTGTTGCGGAAGTCGACCGTGCGGCCCTGGCCGTCAGTCAGCCGGCCGTCGTCCAGCACCTGCAGCAGCACGTTGAAGACGTCCGGATGGGCCTTTTCGACCTCGTCGAACAGCACCACCTGATAAGGCCGGCGCCGCACGGCCTCGGTCAGCGAGCCGCCCTCGTCATAGCCGACATAGCCTGGGGGCGCGCCGATCAGCCGGCTGACCGAGTGCTTTTCCATGTACTCGCTCATGTCCATCCGGGTGATGGCGTTCTCGTCGGTGAACAGGAACTCGGCCAGGGCCTTGGTCAGCTCGGTCTTGCCGACGCCGGTGGGCCCCAGGAACAGGAAGGAGCCGATCGGCCGGTTGGGGTCCTTCAGGCCGGCGCGGGCGCGGCGCACGGCGTCGGAGACGGCGGCCAGCGCCTCCTCCTGGCCGACCACGCGGGCGCGGATGGCGTCTTCCATCTTGAGCAGCTTGTCGCGCTCGCCTTCCAGCATCTTTTCCACTGGCACGCCGGTCCAGCGCGAGACCACCTGGGCGATCTGTTCGGCGTCGACCACCTCCGGCGTCAGCTCGTCGGCGCCCGCGGCCTCTTCCTCGGCCAGGCGCTTCTCCAGCGGCGGGATCTCGCCATAGAGGATCTCCGAGGCCCGCTGCAGATCGCCGCGACGCTGGGCCTGGTCGAGTTCGTTGCGCAGCCGGTCCAGCGCCTCGCGCGCCTGGGCGGCCTGGCCGACCTTGTCCTTCTCCGCCTTCCAGCGGGCGGTCATCTCGGCCGACTGGCCTTCCAGGTCGTCGAGTTCGTCCTCGAGCTTTTCCAGCCGCTGTTTCGAGGCGGAATCGGTCTCCCTGGACAGGGCCTCGCGCTCGATCTTCAGCTGCACGACGCGGCGGTCGATCTCGTCCAGCGCCTCGGGCTTGGAATCCACCGCCATGCGAACGCGGCTCGACGCCTCGTCGATCAGGTCGATCGCCTTGTCCGGCAGAAACCGGTCGGTGATGTAGCGGTTGGACAGAGTCGCGGCCGCGACGATGGCGCTATCGGATATTCTTACGCCGTGGTGGACCTCGTACTTTTCCTTCAGTCCACGGAGAATTGATACGGTATCTTCGACACTTGGCTCGTTGACGAACACCGGCTGGAAGCGCCGGGCCAGCGCCGCGTCCTTCTCGACATTCTTACGATACTCGTCGAGCGTGGTGGCGCCGACGCAGTGCAGTTCGCCGCGCGCCAAGGCCGGCTTGAGCAGGTTGGAGGCGTCCATCGCGCCTTCGCTCTTCCCGGCCCCGACCAGGGTGTGCATCTCGTCGATGAACAGGATGATCGAGCCCTCGGCGGCGGTGACCTCGTTCAACACCGCCTTCAGCCGCTCCTCGAATTCGCCGCGGTATTTCGCGCCGGCGATCAGCGAGCCCATGTCCAGGGCAAGCAGCTTCTTGTCCTTCAGGCCCTCCGGCACGTCGCCGTTGACGATGCGCAGCGCCAGGCCTTCGACGATGGCAGTCTTGCCGACGCCGGGTTCGCCGATCAGCACGGGATTGTTCTTGGTGCGGCGCGACAGCACCTGGATGGTGCGGCGAATCTCCTCGTCGCGGCCGATCACCGGGTCGAGCTTCTGGTCGCGGGCGGCTTGGGTCAGGTCG
>DASYAQ010000491.1:0-1785 GCA_036501225.1 Caulobacteraceae bacterium
TGGGCGATTTGCTCCAGGCTCCATCAGTGCTACGCTCACGGCGGCGATCGGCCTCTGAGTTGGCCGATCATAGTTGGCTTCTTGGCTCTGCCTGGTCTCTTCGTCGCCGCGCTGTGGTGGCTTGGTCTACGCGTCACCCGCCCCCGGCAAGGCGGGACCGCCACAGTGACATCCCCTATCCCGCGCTCGCCGCCCTGAGCGCCGCGTCCATCTGTGCCACCGCCCAGTCGGCTTCCGCGCGGGTGATGACCAGGGGAGGCGCGATGCGGATGGTGTGGTCGTGGGTTTCCTTGCAGAGCAGGCCCAGGCGCTGGAGGTGTTCGCACACCCGCCGCGCGCCGCCGGCGCCCTCGTGCAGCTCCACCGCGATCATCAGGCCACGGCCGCGCACCTCCTTCACCGCCGGCGAGCGCAGGCCGCGCAGCGAGGCGAGCATGTGCGCGCCGATAGTCTCGGCGTTCTCGATCATGCCTTCTTCGGTGAGGACGCGCAGGGCGGCGCGGGCGACGGCGCAGGCCAGGGGGTTGCCGCCGAAGGTGCTGCCGTGCTCGCCGGGCTTCAGCACGCCCAGGACCTCGACATTGGAGAGCACCGCCGAGACCGGATAGAAGCCGCCGGAGAGCGCCTTGCCGATCAGGGTGAGGTCCGCCTCGATCCCTTCATGTTCCTCGGCCAAGAGCTTGCCGGTGCGGCCAAGGCCCGTCTGGATCTCGTCCAGGATCAGCACCACGTTCCGACGCGTGCAGATCTCGCGGACGTTCTTCAGATAGCCGGCTGGCGGGATGATCACCCCGGCCTCGCCCTGGATCGGCTCGACCAGAAAGGCGGCGGTGTCGGGGGTGATCGCCGCTTCCAGCGCCTCGGCGTCGCCGAACGGGACCACTTTGAAGCCCGGGCTGAACGGCCCGAAGTCGTTGCGCGCGCCCGGATCGGTCGAGAAGCTGACGATGGCCAGGGTGCGGCCGTGGAAGTTCTCGGAACAGACGATGATCTCGGCCTGGCCCTGCGGCACGCCCTTGACCTGGTAGGCCCATTTGCGGGCCACTTTCAGCGCGCTCTCCACCGCCTCGGCGCCGGAATTCATCGGCAGCGCCTTGTGGGAATTGGTGAGGGCGCAGAGCTCTTCATAGAAGGGCGCGAGCTGGTCGTTGCGGAAGGCCCGCGAGGTCAAGGTCAGCTTGGACGCCTGGGCGGTCATGGCCTCCAGGATTTTCGGATGGCAATGGCCCTGGTTGACCGCCGAATAGGCCGAGAGGCAGTCCAGATAGCGCCGGCCCTCCACGTCCCACACCCAGACGCCCTGGCCGCGGGCCAGGACGACGTCCAGGGGCTTGTAGTTCTTGGCGCCGAACTCGGTCTCGACCGCGATCAGGTCGGCGGCGGTGCGGGCGTGTTCGCGAGCGACGGGACGGTCAGCTTCCAACAAGGTCATGGCGCACGGCCTCCTGAGTTTTGGGTTCGGTTCTGGCGTGGGGATCGGAGCGGCGGTCGAGGCGCAGGCTCATGCAATAGGCCGCGCCGCCGGAGAGGATGAACGGCGAGAGGTCGACCTCGCGCAGCCTGTAGCCACGGCGGGCCATCAACTCGCGCAGGTGCGGCGTGGCTCTGGCCATCACCACTTCGCGGCCGATGTTCACCGCATTGATGCAGAAGGCGTTGGCGTCCTCGGCGCTTGCCTCGAACAGCTTGTCCGGCGCGACGTGGGCGCGGATGCGGACGCGGGCGGCCGGAGTGAAGGCGCGGGGATAATAGAGCACCTCCCCGCCGCTCAGGGCCAGGAAGCAG
>DASYAQ010000492.1:0-5098 GCA_036501225.1 Caulobacteraceae bacterium
CACGTCATCGACATGGGCCCGCGCGCCGGCGTGCACGGCGGCGAGATCATCGCCGAGGGCACGGCCGCCGACATCATGGCCGAGCCGCGCAGCCTGACCGGCCAGTACCTGACCGGCGCGCGCGAAATCCCCATTCCCGAACAGCGCCGCCGGGTTCCGGACAGCAAGCGGCTGAAGGTGATCGGCGCGCGCGGCAACAATCTGAAGGACGTCACCGGCGAGATTCCGGTCGGGGTCTTCACCTGCATCACCGGTGTTTCCGGCGGCGGCAAGTCGACCTTCACCATCGAGACCCTGTACAAGGCCGCGGCCCGGCGGCTGCACAACGCCTCCGACGCCCCGGCCCCCTACGACCGCATCGAGGGGCTGGAGTTCTTCGACAAGGTCATCGACATCGACCAGTCGCCGATCGGGCGCACGCCGCGGTCCAACCCGGCCACCTATACCGGCGCCTTCCAGCCGATCCGCGACTGGTTCGCCGGCCTGCCGGAAGCCAAGGCGCGCGGCTACGGGCCGGGGCGGTTCTCGTTCAACGTCAAGGGCGGGCGCTGCGAGGCCTGCCAGGGTGACGGGCTGATCAAGATCGAGATGCACTTCCTGCCCGACGTCTACGTCACCTGCGACGTCTGCAAGGGCAAGCGCTACAACCGCGAGACCCTGGAGGTCCTGTTCAAGGGCAAGTCGATCTCCGACGTGCTGGACATGACCGTCGACGAAGCCGCCGACTTCTTCAAGGCGGTGCCGGTGCTGCGCGAGAAGATGGAGACGCTGAAGCGCGTCGGCCTGGGCTATGTCCAGGTCGGCCAGCCGTCGACCACGCTGTCCGGCGGCGAGGCGCAGCGGGTGAAGCTGTCCAAGGAGCTCTCCAGGCGGGCCACCGGGCGGACCCTCTACATTCTCGACGAGCCGACCACTGGCCTGCACTTCGAGGACACCCGCAAGCTGTTGGAAGTGCTGCACGAGCTGGTCGATCACGGCAATACGGTGGTGGTGATCGAGCATAATCTGGATGTGGTGAAGACCGCCGACTGGATCGTCGACTTCGGCCCCGAGGGCGGCGACGGCGGCGGCCGCATCCTGATCCAGGGCACGCCCGAACAGGTGGCCGCCGACAAGGAAAGCTGGACCGGCCGCTACCTGGCCCAGTCGCTGGAACGCCACGAGGAACGCCGCCGGGCGCAGGCGGCGCCGAAGAAGGCCGGCCGCGTCAAGGCGATGGCGGGGTCTTGAAGCGCGGCGCCGGTTTGCATGCGCCCCGACTGCGCGTAAGCTTGACGGTAGTTTGGTTGATCCGGACGCCGGGGGCCAATCCCTGATCCGCCGGATCCTCTGGAGGGCGCATCATGAAGCTATCGACCGTCGCCGGCGTCGTCGCCGCCCTGACCGTCGCGGCCTTCGCCGGAACCGCGAGCGCGCGGGATATCCCGTCCGGCGGTCTGAGCTATGAAGAGGTGGCGAGCTGGCTGCGCGCCTCCGGCTATCCCGCGACCATCAAGCCGGATCAGTCGGAGGGGGCCAAATCCTATGAGAGGATTGTCTCCAGCAGCATCGATGGGGTCAATTTCGACATCTATTTCTATGGCTGCAGCGGCGGCCGCTGCGACTCCATCCAGTACGCCGCCGGCTGGCCGAGTTCGCCGGGGTCGCGTGAGCGGATCAACGCCTGGAATACAGAGAAACGCTACATCCGCGCCTACACGACCGCTAGCGGCCAATACTGGGCCGAGTACGACATCGATGTCAGCCCGGGCGGAAGCTATGAACAGCTCGACCACACCCTGACCCGCTGGCGCTCGATCATCGGCGAGTACAAGACCTATATGGGCTTTTAGCGGGCCGCCGGCTCACGGATCGCTTGCCCTTTCCCCGCTTCGCCTGATCTATGCCCGGCGAGACGGAAGGACGACCTCATGAAGCTTTACGGCGCGCCGAAGCCGGCGCCGAATCCGCGCCGGGTGCGCATGTTCCTGGCCGAGAAGGGCATAGACTTGCCCGAGACGCCGGTCGACCTGGGCAAACGCGAGCACAAGTCGGCGGACTATCGCCGGATGAACTCGCTGGGCCAGGTGCCGACCCTGTTGCTGGACGATGGGACGGCGATCTCGGAGACCGTCGCCATCTGCCGTTATTTCGAGGAGATCCAGCCCGAACCGCCGCTGTTCGGCCGCACCGCGGTCGAGAAGGCCAACGTCGACATGTGGGTGCGGCGCGTCGAGTTCCAGCTGATGAGCCCGGTGGGCAATTTCTGGCGCCACGCGCATCCGTACACCGCCGCCCTGCTCACCCAGTTCAAGGAATTCGGCGAGTCCAACCGCGCCGCCTATTCCAGCGCCCAGCGCTGGCTGGACGGGGAGCTGGCCGACCGGGACTTCATCGCCGGCGACGCCTTCTCCATGGCCGACATCTGCGCTCTGTCGACGGTGGATTTCGCCCACTGGATCGGGTTGGACATCGATGCCGAGCGCACCAACCTCAACGCCTGGCACGAACGCATCAAGGCCAGGCCCAGCGCCGCGGCCTGAACCTCAGCCGGCCCCCGCGGGCGCGCCGATCAGCTCCTTATAGGCCTGGGCGGGCCAGGCCTTCAGCACGACGTTGAAACAGGTGAGGATCAGCACCGTCACCGCCTGCGACACAATCGCGATCACCACCGCCAGCGGGTTGGCCGAGGCGGCGCTGAGCGCCGTCAGCGGCAGGCCGGTGACCTGGGTCAATATGTTGGCCGCCGCGCCCAGCACCAGCAGCATGAGCAGAAGCACGATCACGGCCAGGATCAGCGACAGCACATAGGCGCCGAACAGCCGCCAGAAGAGCCCCCTGCTCATGGTCCAGGAGGCAAACACCCGCAACCGCCGCTCGGCGAAGGTCATCGGCCCGGCCAGGGACAGGCGCATGGCCACCGTGACCGCGGCGCAGAAGACGACAACGGTGACGACGTCGCCGATCAGCACGGTGATCGCCTCGCCCGCCGTGCCCGCCGTCGCCGCGGCCACCAGGGTCACCAGCAGGAAGACGAAGATGGTCGCGCCCCAGATCACCGCCAGGATCAGGTTGAGCACCATCATGCGCAGCTCGTCCAAGCCCAGCCGGAGATAGCCGCGGCTGGACTCCGCCGGGCGCAGGATGGCGCGGTAGATGGCGCAAGTGAAGATGGCCTGGAAAGCGAGGCTCAGCGGCAGGCCGGCCAGGAAGAAAGGCGCCATCTTCTGCGCCGCCGGCCAGAACGCGGCCGGGTCGGCGCTGGCGCGCTGCAGGTCGGCAATCAGGGCCTTGGACTGCGGCCCCAGCGTCAGATCGGCGAGGATGCTGATCAGATAGGTCAAGACGAGGTAGCACAGCGCCCAGGCGATCACCGCCCGTGGCCGCTCACGGGTCAGGCGAAACCCTTCGAACGCCGCATCGGCAGGCGAAAAACTGCTCATGGTCCCTGTCTAGCAACGCCCTGACTCTCGCGTCCATGCGAAAGCTCCGCCGTCCGTTGGTTTGCAAGGGCCTGGCGCCCGCGGCAAGCGCCGTTTCAGGCGAAGGTGGCGGCGAGATCCGGCGGCTGCAGGTCGCGATAGGCCCTGGCCCAGGGCGCGGCCGTGATCGCCGTTATGGCCCCGACGAACGGTACCCAGATGATCGCGGCGATGACCAGGATCGGTCCAAGCCGCGCGAACAGCACCTGCGGCGGCTCCTGGAAAAGCACCGGAATATTGTTCAGCCCGCCGGCGACGGCGGTCAGCGCGCCGGCGCCGACGGCGACCAGTACGATGACCAGTACGATCTCGGCCACGAAGACCACGACGATGAGCAGCAGGCCGATCATGAACAGCGAACCGACGTGACCCTTGGTCAGGGCCCAGGATTCGCCAAGATGGAACTTGCCGTCCTCGACGATCATCGGACCGACCATCGAAAAGCGCAGGCCGAGATAGATCAGCGCGGCGAAGGCGGCGATGGCGGCGGCGATGCCGACGATCACCGCGGCCCAGACCAGGTGCATGACGGCCAGCAGCGCGATCACGATCGCCGCGATCAGGATCACGAAGAGCAGTCCGAAGCCGACGACAAATCCGGCGCCGAGCAGAAGCACGGCGACGAAAAACTCGGTCGCGCCGAGCCGCAGATAGGCGAACTGGTTGCGTTCCGGATGCAGCACGGCGCGGAACACCGCGCACGAAACCACCGCGGAGACCACGAGCTGCAATATGTTGATCAGATAGCTCAGCGACTGGATGGCCGCGAACTGGGGGTTGCCCTGGAACGACGCCGGGCCGGCGCCGGAGCGAGCCGCCTCGATGATGCTGAGATAGACCGGCGCATAGAGGGCGAGGACGCCGGCGGCGAGCGCCATTCGCGCCAGGCCCCAGAGCAGGACCGAGCCCGGATGCCGGCGAATGAGCGAGAACCCTTCGTTGATCGCCCCGCCGACCGCAATTTCCGCCATCTCACGCCCCTCTGTCTCTACCCCTGGCTCAAGGATAAGCATGGCTTGGGCCCGCACGCCACTTCCGCGCGCAGGGTCCACGGCGTAAAACCCGGCGCATGAGCCTCGCCTCCATTCATGTGATCGGCGGCGGCCTGGCCGGCTCGGAAGCCGCCTGGCAGATCGCCGAGGCCGGCGCACCGGTGGTGTTGCACGAGATGCGCCCGGTGCGCGGCACCGACGCCCATCAGGGCCAGGACCTGGCCGAGTTGGTCTGTTCCAACTCCTTCCGCTCCGACGACTGGGAGTACAACGCCGTCGGCCTGCTGCACGCCGAGATGCGCCGCGCCGGATCGCTGATCATGGCTTGCGGCGACGCCCATCAGACCCCGGCTGGCGGCGCCCTGGCCGTTGACCGCGAGGGTTTCGCGCGTGCCGTCACTTCGCGGCTGGAGGGCCATCCGCGGGTCACCATCGCCCGCGAGGAGATCACCGCGCCAGACGCCGGCTGGGACAGCGTCATCGTCGCCACCGGCCCCCTCACCGCGCCGGCCCTGACCGGGACCATCCTCGGCCTGACCGGCGAGGACCAGCTGGCCTTCTTCGACGCCATCGCCCCCATCGTGCACCTTGAGACCATCGACATGGACGTGGCCTGGCGCCAGTCGCGCTACGACAAGGAGGGCC
>DASYAQ010000493.1:0-19293 GCA_036501225.1 Caulobacteraceae bacterium
TCGACCAGCCGCTTAGCCTCGGTCTCCAGGTCGGCCGCACTCAAATCGCTCATTTGAAAATCCGGATTCGCATCAAAGCGCGATTTTAAGCGGCTACGGCGCCGTCTGACCAGGGCGCTTGGCGGCGCGCGGCAGGATGAAGCGCTCCACCGCCTTGGCGAAGCCGTCCTCGGTATTGGCGGCGGTGACGAAGTCGGCGGCGGCCTTCACCTGGTCGGTCCCCTGGCCCATGGCGATGGAAAGGCCGGCCACGGCGAACATGGCCATGTCGTTGGCCTGGTCGCCGATCACCGCCGTTTCGGTGGTCGGGACGCCGATCTCGTCGCACAGCGCGCGCACGGCGTGGCCCTTGTCGGCTTGCGGGTTGGTGACGTCGAGATAGTAGGTCTGCGAGCGGCGGGCGTTGGCCTGGCCGCTGAGCAGGCCTTGCGCTTCGGCCTCGACATCGGCCAGCAGGTCGGGCTGGTCGGAGACCCCGACCAGCTTGTCGAGGCGGTCGATCACGCCTTGGAAGTCGGCGACCAGGGTCGGGTCGAAGCCCACCGTATGGCGCTCGCGCTGGACGTCGGGGCCGGAGGCGTCGGTCAGATACCAGTTGTCGTCGGCGAAGGCCCAGACCATGACGCCGCGCGACTGGAAGAGGTCGATCGCCTTGCCGGCGGCCTCAGGCGAGAGGCGCTTGGCCGAGATCAGCGTCCCGTCGGGCGCGACCAGGCTGCCGCCGTTGAAGGCGGCGAACGGAGCTTTCAGCGTCAATGCCTTGACCAGCGCCGCCATGCCGCGCGCCGGGCGGCTGGAGACCAGGGTCAGGCCGACGCCGGCCGCGTCCAGCCTGCGTCCGGCCGCGAGCGCCGCCGGCGTCAGGCTCTTGTCCGGCAGGACCAGGGTGCCGTCGATGTCGGAGACCAGGAGGCCGATCCGCTCGGCCGGCGGGCGTTTCTCGGTCGCACTCATGTGCCCAGCGGCCGCCAGGCCCGACCGTCGCGCTCCAGCAGCGCGTCGGCCGCGGCCGGGCCCTCGCTACCCGCCCGGTAGCCGTGCACAAGGCCGCCCTTGGCCCAGGCGTTCAGGAAGGGCTGCACGGCGCGCCAGCCGAACTCGATATTGTCCGCCCGCTGGAACAGGGTCTGGTCGCCGGTCATGGCGTCATAGAGCAGGGTCTCGTAGCCGGTGGCCGGCGCGGTCTTGAACCAGTCGGCGTAACAGAAATCCATGTCGACGCCGGTGATGCGCATCTCTTCGCCGGGAACCTTGGCCCCGAAATGCAGGCTGATCCCCTCCTTAGGCTGGATCTGCAGGACAAGGCCCGAGGGCGGCAGGGTCGAGACCGGCTGGTCGCGGAACAGCACCGTCGGCGCCGGCTTGAAGGCGATGGCGATCTCGGTGTCGCGGGCGCTAAGCGCCTTACCGGTGCGGATGTAGAAGGGCACGCCCGCCCAGCGCCAGTTGTCGATCTCCAGCTTCAACGCGACGTAGGTCTCGGTGCGGCTGTCGCGCGCCACATGCGGCTCGGCCCGGTAGTCGACCAGCTTGCGGCCAGCGCAATCGCCGGCGTGATATTGGCCGCGCACCGAATTGTGCAGCGCCTGGGTGGGCGTCTGCAGCTTGATGGCGTCGACCACCCGGGCCTTTTCCGTCCGCACCGCCTCGGCGTCGAAGGAGTTTGGCGGCTCCATGGCGATCATCGAAAGCAGCTGGAACATGTGGTTGGGCGTCATGTCGCGCAGCGCCCCGGTGGCGTCATAGAAGGCGCCGCGGTCTTCGACCCCCACCGTCTCGGAGGCGGTAATCTGGACATGGTCGATATGGTCGCGGTTCCAGATCGGCTCGAACAGGCCGTTGGCGAACCGCGTGACCATGATGTTCTGCACCGTCTCCTTGCCGAGGAAGTGGTCGATGCGGAAGACCTGGTCCTCGTCCAGCACCTTGAGGATCCTGCGGTTCAGCGCCTTGGCCGAGGCGAGATCGTGGCCGAACGGTTTTTCGATCACCACGCGGCGCCAGCCCTTGGCTTCTCTGGTCAGGCCGGCCTTGGCCAGCTGCTCGACGATCTCGCCGAAGAAACGCGGCGATGTGGCCAGGTAGAAGAGGACATTGGCGGTCTGGCCGATGCGGTTTTCGAGCGCCCGATAGGTGGCCGGGTCCTCGAAATCGCCCTTCATGAAGCCAAACTCGCCGCAGAGCCGCTTCCAGGTCGACTCGGACAGCCTGGCCTTGCCGAACTCGCTGGTCTTGTCGGCGGCGACGGCGTGGATGAATTGGGTCTGTTCGACCTGGAAGCTCTGGTCGTCGAAGTCGTTGTGGTCGACGCCCAGCAGCCTGAAGCCGCGGTCCAGCAGGCCGTCGCGGGTCAGGTTGTACAACGACGGGATCAGCAGCCGCTTGGCCAGATCGCCGGCCGCGCCGAACACCACCATCAGACACGGCGGCGCCCGAGGCGGCTCGGTGGGCTGGATCAGCGTCCTAGTGGGTTTCGGTCGGTTCGACATGGCCGCCGAACCCGAAGCGCATGGCCGAGAGCAGTTTTTCGCCGAAGGTGTGGGTCACCCGCGAGCGGAAGCGGGCGAACAGCGCCGCCGTCAGCACCTCGGCCGGCACCGCCTCCTCGATCGCCGCCTCGACGGTCCAGCGGCCCTCGCCGGAGTCGGAAACGTCGCCGGTGAACCTGGCGAGCTTCGGGTCGACGGCCAACGCATCGGCCGTTAGGTCGAGCAGCCAGGAGGAGATGACGCTGCCGCGCCGCCAGACCTCGGAAATGTCGGTGAGGTTGAGCGCGTAGCGTTGGTCCTCGGGCAGGTCCCCGGAGGCCTTGTTCTTCAGGATGTCGAAGCCCTCGGCATAGGCCTGCATCATGCCGTACTCGATGCCGTTGTGGATCATCTTGACGAAGTGGCCGGCGCCCGAGGGACCGGCGTGGATATAGCCGCGCTCGGCGCGGTCGTCGGACTCTTTGCGGCCTTCAGTGCGCGGGATGTCGCCGCGGCCGGGCGCCAGGGACGCGAAGATCGGGTCCAGGTGATCGACAGCCGCCTTTGGGCCGCCGATCATCAGGCAATAGCCGCGCTCAAGGCCCCAGACCCCGCCTGAGGTGCCGCAATCGACATAGCGGATGCCCTTGTCGGTCAGGGACTGGGCCCGGCGGATGTCGTCCTTGTAGAAGGAGTTGCCGCCGTCGATGATGATGTCGTCGCGCTTCAGAAGCCCACCGAGCGTCTGGACCGTCTCCTCGGTGACGTCGCCGGAGGGCAGCATCGACCAGACCGCGCGCGGCCCGTCGCCGAGCTTTTGCACCAGGTCCTCGACCGAGGTCGCCTCGGTGGCGCCGTCCTTGACCAGCGCGGCCCGCGAGTCGGCGCCGCGCGAATAGACGACCATCTGATGGCCGGCCCTCATCAGGCGGCGGGTCATGTTGCCGCCCATGCGGCCCAGCCCGATCATGCCGATCTGCATGGCGCTATCCTCTTGGATGTTCAGACCAGGGATCGATCGATCGCGGCGGCCAGGCGCGTCAGGCCGGCATCGACGTCCTCGCCCAGATCGACGCGGATCACGCGGCGGCCGCGCTCCTCCAGCACGCCAAGGTCGCCCTTGGCCTGGGCCTGTTCGACCAGGCCGAAGCTGAACTTGCGGCCGGGCACGGCCAGGTCGCGGGCCGCGTCGTGGGTGATCTCGATGAAGACGCCGCTGTTCGGCCCGCCCTTGTAGGCCTGGCCGGTGGAATGCAGGAAGCGCGGCCCGAAGCCCAGCGCCGTGGCCGCATGGGTGTGGTCGCGCAACTTGCCGCGCAACTTCTGCAGGCTCTCGACGTGCTCGTGGCTGCGGTCGACATAGGCCAGCAGGGCCAGGTAATCGCCGCCGTTGGCGCGCTTGATGTGTTCGCCGAGCAGGGCGTCGATGCTGAGCGTCGCGCCGGCCTTGGTCAGGGCCTCCAGATTGGCCGCGTCGGCGAACACCGCCAGGCCATGGGCCTCCGCGGCGGGCTTTTCCGGGACCCACTCGCCGGTCTGTTCATAGGCGTCGGTCAGGGCCCGGGTCTTGATCTTGCTGGCCTCGACGTCCGGCTGGTCGAAGGGGTTGATGCCGATCACCGCGCCGGCGATGGCGGTGGCCACCTCCCAGCGGACGAATTCTTGGCCGATGGTGTCGCGATCAGCCAGGGTGATGCGAACCACCGGGTGGCCGGCCTCTTCCAGCGCGCGAACATGCTCGTCGTGGTCGGGATCGTCGCCATCCAGGCGGATATAGGCGAACAGCCGATCGCGGCCATAGACCTTCGGATCGCCCATGGGCTCGGCGGCGATCGGGATGACGCCCTTGCCGTGCTTGCCGGTGGACTCCGCCAGCAACTGTTCCAGCCAGGCGCCCAGGTCGGAAAGGCCGTTGGAGACGATGAAGGTCAGCTTGTCGCGGCCGGCCCTGGCCGCCTCGCCGATGACCAGGCCGAGTTCGAGGCCGGGATTGGCCGCCGGCGGCGCGCTGGCCCCGCAGGCGCGGGCCATCGTCGCGGCGCTGGCGAGGAAGGCGCGGACGTCCAGGCCCATGACCGCGGCCGGCACCATGCCGAAGTTGGACAGCACCGAATAGCGCCCTCCGATCGAGGGATCGCCGTGGAAGACGCGGCGAAAACCCTTTTCGGTCGCGCTCTGGTCCAGGCTGGAGCCGGGATCGGTGATGGCGATGAAGTGGCCGCCGGCCGCATTGGCGCCCACCGCCTGTTCCGTGGCGGCCATGAAGTGGGCCTCGAGGATGTTGGGCTCCAGCGTCGAGCCGGACTTGGACGAGACGATGAACAGGGCGCGCGCCGGGTCGATTTGGGCCTCGACCCGGGCGATCTGCTCCGGATCGGTGGAATCCAGCACCAGCAGCTTCGGATGCTCCGGACGCGCGCCGAAGGTCTCGGCGATCACTTCGGGGCCCAGGCTGGAGCCGCCCATGCCCAGCACGATGGCGTGGATGAAGCCGGCCTCGGCGACCTCGGCCTGGAAGGCCTCCAGCGCCGTGATATCGACGCTCTTGCCCTCGGCGGCATCGAGCCAGCCCAGCCATTGGCCCTCGTCGGCGCCGGTCCACAGGTCGGCATGGCGCGACCACAACCGCCGCGCCCAGCCCTGGCTGCGCGCGATCTCGCTCGCCTGCTCGACGGCGGCGGCGATGTCGTCGGAAAGCTTGATCGACTGGCCGTTCTGCTTCGGTCCAAGAGCCGTGGCGCGCTTCCTGGCCACCGCGGCGTAGAGCTTGTCGGCGGCCTCGGCGAACTGGGTGACGCCGTCCTCCACCAGCCGGTCGGTGACCCCGTCCAGATCCAGCCCCAGCCGCCTGGCCGCCTCCAGCACCGCCTCGGCCTCGTCGACGCCCTGGGTGAGCGTCGGCGCGACTTTGCCGTGGTCGCGGAAGGCGTCCATGGTCTTGGGCGGCATGGTGTTGACCGTGTCCGGCCCGATCAGGTTCTCGATATAGAGCACGTCGGAATAGGCCGGATTCTTGGTCCCGGTGGAGGCCCAGAGCAGCCGCTGCGGCCGCGCGCCGGCGGCGGTCATCGCCTTCCAACGCGGGCCGGCCATCATCTCCAGCCAGCGCTGATAGGCGATCTTGGCGTTGGCGATGGCGACCTTGCCAGCAAGGCCCTTCAGTTCGGCCGAGGCCGGGTCGCCGGCCTTGATCTTCGCCTCGACGGCCTTGTCGATCTGGGTGTCGATGCGGCTGACGAAGAAGCTGGCGACGCCGCCGATTTTCGAGACGTCGCCGCCCCCGGCTTTCAGCGTTTCCAGGCCGGCCAGATGCGCTTCGGCCACGTCCAGATAGGCCTGGATGCCGAACAGCAGGGTGACGTTGACGTTGACGCCTTCGCCGATCAATTGGCGAATGGCCGGCGTCCCGGCCTTGGTGCCGGGCACCTTGATCATCAGGTTGGGCCGCTCGACCCTGCGCCAGAGCCGCCGGGCCTCGGCGATGGTGGCGTCGGTGTCCATGGCCAGATAGGGCGATACCTCCAGGCTGGCATAGCCGTCCTGGCCACCCAACCGGTCGTAGACGGGGCGCAACTGGTCGCACGCCGCGCGGATGTCGGCGATGGCCAGATCGTCGAACACGGCGGCCGGATCGGCGTCGCCGTGCTTGAGCGCGGCCGCCACCGCCGCGTCGTACTCGTCGCCCTCGCCGATGGCCTTCTCGAAGATCGAGGGATTTGAGGTGACGCCGTGCAGATCGTCCTCGTCGATCAGGCGCTTGAACTCGCCGTTGTCGAGGATCTTGCGTTCGATGAAGTCGAGCCAGACCGCCTGGCCGGCTTCGCTGAGTTGATTGAGCGGATTGGTCATCGGCGCGCGCGTTCTCGTTCGACCTGAGCCTTCGCAGCTTCATAGACCGCATCCGCGGTGAATCCGAACCGCTTCTGCACGTCTTTTCCCGGCGCCGAGGCGCCAAAGCTGCGCATGGCGATGATCTCGCCGTACGGACCGGCATAGCGATCCCAGCCCAGGGCGGCGGCGGCCTCGACGGTGACGCGGGCGGAGACGGCCGGCGGCAGCACCGCGTCGCGATAGGTCTGGTCCTGGCCTTCGAACAGCTCCCACGAGGGCAGGGAGACGACGCGGGCCGTCACGCCCTCCGCCGTGAGCTTTTCATAGGCCTCGACGCAGAGGCTGACCTCCGAGCCGGTGGCGATCAGGATGACGGCGGGAGTTTCATCGACGCCGCCGGCGAGAACGTAGCCGCCCTTGGCCACGCCACCGGCCGGCGCGTATTTCTCGCGGTTCAAGGTCGGTAGCGCCTGACGTGACAGGGCCATGGCCACCGGCCGCGCCGATTGGCTGAGCGCGGCGCGCCAGGCCTCGGCCGTCTCGTTGGCGTCGGCGGGGCGCAGCACGATCATGCCCGGCGTGGCGCGCAGGGTCGCCAGCTGCTCGATCGCCTGGTGGGTGGGGCCGTCTTCGCCGAGCCCGATGGAATCGTGGGTGAAGACATAGGTCACCGGCAGGCCCATCAGGGCGGCCAGCCGCATGGCGGGCTTCATATAGTCCGAGAAGATCAGGAAGGTGGAGGCGAAGGGGCGCAAGCCGGAGACGGCCATGCCGTTGGCGGCGGCGCCCATGGCGTGCTCGCGGATGCCGAAGTGCATATTGCGGCCGCCATAGTTGTTCGGCTCGAACTCACCGGCGGCGTCGAAGGTGAGCTTGGTCTTGGTCGAGGGGGCGAGGTCCGCCGCGCCGCCCAGCAGGCTCTCCCAATAGGGCGCGATGGCGTTCAGCACCTTGCCCGAGGCCTCGCGCGACGCGATGCCCTTGGCGTCGGCCGGGAAGGTCGGGATGTCGCGCTGCCAGCCGTCGGGCGGCCAGCCGGCGCGCATGCGGCCGAATTCCTCCGCCCTGGCCGGCTCGGCCTCGCTGTAGCGCTTGAAGAGCGCGTCCCAGGCCTCGCGGGCCTTGGCGCCGCGCGCGCCGAGGGTCTCGGCGAACCGCTCGCGCACGCCGTCGGGGACCAGGAAATGCGCGTCCTCCGGCCAGCCATAGGCGCGCTTGGCCAGGCGCACCTCGTCCTCGCCAAGCGCCTCGCCATGGGCGGCGGCGGTGTTTTCCTTGTGCGGCGCGCCATAGCCGATGACGCTCTTGACCACGATCAGGGTCGGCCGGTCGTTGGTCGACTGGAAGACGTTGAGCGCGCGCGCCATGGACTCGCAATCGTTGGCGTCCGGCACCTCCATGGCGTTCCAGCCATAGGCGCGGAAGCGCGCGGCGACATCTTCGTTGAAGGTGATCTCGGTATGGCCCTCGATGCTGATCGTGTTGTCGTCGTAAATCCAGCAGAGGTTGGAGAGCTTCAGGTGGCCGGCGATGGAGGCGGCCTCGCTGGCGACGCCCTCCATCATGTCGCCGTCGCTGCAGATGACATAGATGTTGTAGTCGAACAGCTTCAGTTCCGGCGTGTTGAAGCGCTCGGCCAGCCAGCGCTGGGCCATGGCCATGCCGACGCTGTCGCCGCAGCCCTGGCCCAGCGGCCCGGTGGTGATTTCGACCCCGGTGGTGTGGCCGTATTCCGGGTGGCCGGGGCAGACACTGTCCAGCTGGCGGAAGCTCTTGATGTCGTCGAGGCTGATGGCCGGCTGGTCCAGCTTGCGGCCGTCCTTGTCCAGTCGCTCGACCCCGGCCAGGTGCAGCACCGAATAGAGCAGCATGCAGGCGTGGCCGGCCGACAGCACGAAGCGGTCCCGGTTCGGCCAGGCCGGCTCGGCCGGGTCGTAGTTCATGAACCGCGTCCACAGCGTATAGGCGACCGGCGCCAGGGCCATCGGCGTGCCGGGGTGGCCGGACTCGGCCTTCTGCACCGCATCCATGGACAGCGTGCGGATCGTGTTGATGGCGAGCAGGTCGATATCCTGCGCGTCCTGCCTGGCGGCGGCAGCGGCTGTTGAATCGTCGGCAGGCGGCATCGCTCTTCCCCTCCCCCGCATGGCCCCTTCGCGCAACGGCCGGCCGGGTCGGAGGTTCCGCCAAAACCGCGCCCCAATCCAGGCGGCTAGTCCAACGCCGCGGCTTGCTCCAAGCTCGTCGTCTTGCCGATTCGAGCCCCAGAGACCGGATGCTGAGCTGGATCTATTCGAACCTGGGCCACCTCTGGGGTCCGCTGCGGCTTTTCCAGTCGTTTTTCTTCCTGTCGGCCACCGGTTTCGCGGTTTGCGCCCTGACCACCTGGTTCGTGTTGCCGAAGCTTTGGGGACGGCTGCCGACCGACCGCGGCCGGGCCTTCGCGGTCAATGCCGAGATGAGCGTCGGCAAGCCGATCAGCGCCGGGCTGATCTTCGTCAGCATCTTCTGCATCGCGTCAGTGATCTTCGTGCCCTTCGGCGCGCGCTGCCTCTACACCCTGCCCTGCGTGGTCGTGGCCATGATCGTCGGCTATTTCGACGACAGGCGCGGCGGCTTCAGCGAGTACCAGCTGGCGGTGTTCGACCTGGTCATCGCGCTGACCGCGGCGATGGTGATCTGCGGCATGAACACCACCAACATCTGGCTGCCGGGCTTCAAGGGGGTGATCCCGCTCAGCCCCTGGCTCGCCGTGCCGCTGGCCACCGGGCTGATCTGGCTGTCGATCAACGCCACCAACTGTTCGGACGGCGTCGACGGGGTTTCCGGCAGCCTGACCGCCACCGCCATCATGATCCTGGGCGGCCTGCTCTATGCGGTGATCGGCAATGAGATCGTCGCCGGCCACCTGAACATTCCGGTCAATCGCGAAGGGGCCAACTGGGCCATCATGGCCTTTCTGATGGTCGGCTGCGTCGCCGGCTACCTCTGGTACAACGCCGCCCCCAGCCAGGTGCTGATGGGCGACGCCGGGTCGCGGCCGCTCGGGCTTCTGATCGGCATGCTGGTGGTGGCGACCAACAACCCGCTCTTCCTGCTGCTGGTCGGCTCGGTGATCCTGCTGAACGGGGCGACGGGGCTGGCCAAGGTGGCGCTGCTGCGCTTCTTCGGCGTCAAGGTGCTGGCCGGGGTGCGGTTTCCGCTGCACGACCATTGCCGCAAGGAGCTCGGCTGGTCGAACACCCAGGTGCTGGTGCGCTTCATGCTGCTGCACCTGGGCATATCGGCGCTCTTGGTGATCCTGGTCCTGAAAGTGCGCTAGAAGCCCGGCCGCAGCGGATAGTCGGCGACGATGGCCTTGCCGTCGGTCAGCGCCTTCACCGCGTGGGGCGTGTTGGCCGGCACGATGGCGACCATGCCGGGACCGGCGACCTGGGCCGCGCCATCGATAGTGACCTCCAGCTCGCCCGCCAGCACGTGCCAGACCTCTTCCTGCTCGTGGCCATGCTCGTGGATGGTCGAGCCGGCCGCGAAGTCCCAATGCGCGAAGGTCATGGTCTGCGACTGGAAGATTCGCCCGCGCCAGCCGGGGCGTTTCTCGTTCACGGGCAGACTATGCGTGTCGATGAAGGGCATGGGTCAGCCTAGCACGTGCGGTCCAAGGCCCCCAAAAGGCGTGCCGCGGAAGCGGGGACCCAGGCTTTTTCCACTTAGGGTCATGAGGTGTGGAGAGCTCGGATGTTTTGACACCAAGCACACGAAGCACACCAAGAAGAGTAAGGGTCGGCGCTGACTCTTGGTGTGCTTGGTGTCAAACGCTGAGTTCCCGCTTGCGCGGGGCTCACGGAAAGAGCCTGGGTCCCCGCCTTCGCGGGATGAGCGGATTTAGGGTGGCGCTACGCCTTCGCCGGGTCGCCGGTCCGGTAGTCGCCGAACGCTTTGTCGCGGGTGGTAAGCGCCTCTTTCACGCCCTCGCGCATCTGCGCCATGTAGGCGCGCGAGGCGCCGGTGTGCCAGCCGAGCGCGTGCAGATCGGTGCCGGCGCGCAGGCCGGCGCGCAGGCCCATGGCCTCCATCTGGCGGTGCACTAGCCGCTTGTTGAGCTGGGCCAGTTCGGGGTCGACCTTGGCGATGCGCGTCGCCATGGCGGTGACCTCGGCTTCCAGGACCTCGACGTCGAAGGCGCGGTTGGCGAAGCCCAGGCGCACGGCCTCGTCGCCGCTCATGGAATCGCCGGTCAGCATCATCTCCATGGCCGGCCGCATGCCCATCAGCCAGGCATGGTACTGGTTGTCCGGCGGCGACATGGTGCGCACGGCCGGATAGCCGATCTGGGCGTCGTGGGCGACATAGACCAGATCGCAGGCCACAGCGAGCTCCGAGCCGCCCGCCAGGCACCAGCCGTGCACCTGGGCGATCACCGGCTTGGCCAGGTCCCAGACCCGGAAACAGCCCTCGACCACGTGCCGCGCCCACTGCCCCTGGCCACCCGACGTCTGGTAGGGCAGCGCGCCCACCCCGGCCAGGTCGTAGCCGGAGGAGAAACAGCTCCCGGCGCCGCGCAGGATCATCACCCGCACCTCCGGATCGCGGTCGCCGGCCTCGAGGGCCGCGAAGATTTCACCGCGCAGGGCGTTGGACAGCGCATTGCGCTTGCCAGGCCGGTTCAGGGTCAGGCGGCGCACATGCGGCGCGGGGTCGTCGGTCAAGAGCAGCGGTTCGTCGGCCATTTCAGAATCCTCCCGGAGCTTTGCGGCCATCCTCACGGAGGGCCGCGTCGAGGTCCAGCGTGACGTCAGCCGACCGGCATGTCGCGCTCGCGTTCGGCGCGGCGCGCGGCGCCGGGGCGGCCGGCCAGGACGTGAGCGGAATTGATCAGCCCGACATGGGAAAAGGCCTGCGGGAAGTTGCCCAGCTGGCGTTGGTTGACCGGGTCGTATTCCTCGGCCAGCAGGCCCAGATCGTTGGCCGCGCCCATCAGCCGCTCGAACAGGGCCTTGGCCTTGGCGTGACGGCCGGACAGCTTGTAGACGTCGCAGAGCCAGAAGCTGCAGGCCAGGAAAGCGCCTTCGCCCGGCGGCAGGCCGTCGACCTCCGGCTCGGGCGAATAGCGCATGACAAAACCGCCGACCATCAGCTCGCGCTCGATCGCCCGGATGGTGGATTTCATGCGCGGATCGTCGATCGGCAAAAAGCCGGTCAGGGCCAGGAACAGCAGCCCGGCGTCGAGCGCCTGGCCGCCATAATACTGCACGAAGGTCTTGCGCTGGGGGTCCCAGCCCTTGTTGCAGATCTCGTCGTGGACGGCCGTGCGCGCCTTGCGCCAGCGCGCCAGCGGCGCCTTCAGCTTCATCTGTTCGGCGAGCGCGATGGCCCGGTCGAAGGCCACCCAGGCCATGACTTTCGAGTGCACGAAATGCCGCCGGGGTCCGCGCACTTCCCAGATGCCGTTGTCGGGCTCGCGCCAGATCTTCTCCAGGAAGTCGACCACCACCACGATCAGCGGCCAGGCCCGGTCGACCCCGTTGGCGCCCAGGCGATGGCCGGCGAAGAGGGCGCCGATCAGCTCGCCATAGATGTCGAGCTGCCGCTGGGCGTGGGCCTGGTTGCCGATCCTGACCGGCTTGGAGCCCAAGAACCCGGCCAGGCCGTCGATCTCATACTCCTGCAGCCGGCGTTCGCCGTGCAGGCCGTACATGATCTGCAGGTCCGCCGGCGATCCCGCCGCCGCCCGCATCAGCCAGCTCTGCCAGGCCTCGGCCTCGTCGCGATAGCCGGAGGTGAGCAGGGCGTAGAGGCTGAGCGTCGCGTCGCGGATCCAGCAATAGCGATAATCCCAGTTGCGCGGCCCGCCGATCTGCTCGGGCAGGGAGGTGGTCGGCGCCGCGACAATGCCGCCGGTGGGCGCATAGGTGAGCAGTTTCAGCGTGATCAGCGACCGCTCGACCATCTCGCGGTGCTGGCCCTCGTACTGGCTGCGGCCGGTCCAGCCGGTCCAGAAGGCTTCGGCCGCCGCCAGCAACGGCTCGGGCGCGCGGCAGTCCGGCGTCGGGTCCTGCGACGGGTACCAGAGCAGGTTGAAGGTCGCCGTCTCGCCGGCGCGGACGCGGAAGTTCGCCCGCGTGGCGAAGTCCTTGTTGGTCAACGGTACGGTCGAGACCAGCCGCACCGCGTCGGGACCGGCGATGGCGGTCAGGCCGACGGCGTTCGACTGCACCCAGGGCATCAGCTGGCCATAGTCGAAGCGGAAGGTGATGGTTGTGTCGAACTCGATCGAACCGCGGTCGCCGCGCACCAGCCGGATGAGCTCGATGGCCCCCTCGGCGCTCGGATGCGGCATGAAGTCGATCACCGTGGCCGCGCCGCCGCGGGTTGCGAAATGGGTCTCCAGTATGGCGGTGCCGGGTCGATAGCGGCGGCTGATCTTCGCCTTCGGGTCGCTGGGGCACAGCCGCCAGGCGCCGTTGTCGTTGTCGCCGAGCAGGGCGGCGAAGATGGCCGGCGAGTCGAACCTCGGCAGGCACAGCCACTCGATGCTGGCGTCGCGTGAGATCAGGGCGGCGCTGTAGGTGTTGCCGATCAGCCCATAGTCTTCGATGCGCCGCCCGCGGAGCGCGGACGGCGCGTCGGTCAAGCGTTCTGGCTCCGCGGCTCCGACAGCGCCCGGGCGGTTCATGAGCTGCGACTGGCCTAATCGACGATCGACGAATAGATGATGCTCTTCAACTGGCCGCGGAAGTTGAAGGTGGCCGAGGGCATGAGTTGGGTCATGAACACCACGGTCAGATCCTCCTTCGGGTCGACCCAGAAGATGGTCGAGGCCGCGCCACCCCAATAATAGTCGCCTTCGCCCATCGACCCGGTGGCCACCTCGTCCAGGGTCATGGCGAAGCCCAGCCCGAAACCGACCCCGGAATTGGCCGTCTCGGAAAAGCCGCCAATGGCCATCTGGGTCAGGTCCTTGCCGCCCTTCAGGTGATTGCGCGTCATCATCTCGATGGTGCGGGGCCCCAGGATACGTTCGCCGTCCAGCTCGCCGCCGCGACGCAGCATCTCGGCGAAGCGGATATAGTCGGCCGTCGTGCCCACCAGGCCGCCGCCGCCGGAAAAGAAGCTGGGCTCTTTCAGGTAGACGCTGGTCTCCGGGTCGTCCATCAGCGCCAGCGTCTTGTCGCCCTTGCGGCGATAGTTGGCGGCGAAGCGGCCGACATCCGCAGGTCTGACGGAAAAGCCGGTGTCCTTCATCTTCAGCGGATCGAAAATGGTCTCCTGCAGGTATTTGTCGAACCGCTTGCCGCTGATCGCCTCGACCAGGTAGCCGCAGACGTCGGTGGCCAGCGAATACATCCAGCGTTCGCCGGGCTGATAGCGCAGCGGCACCTCGGCCAGCTTCATGGCGAAGTCGTGCAGGGTCTCGCCCTCGCCGCGCCGCACCTTGGCCCTGGCATAGGCCTGGGCGACCGGATCGGTCTCGGCCGGCGCGCCCAGCGATTCCAGCATCGAGCCATAGGTCAGGCCGCTGGTGTGGCTGAGCACGTTGCGGAAGCTCATCGGCTGGTTCGGCTTGGCGAGTTCCATCTTGTCGCCTTCGCCGCCGACCCAGACCTTGTGGTTGCGCCACTCCGGAATGACCCGATAGACCGGGTCGTCGAGCTGGAAATAGCCTTGTTCGTAAAGGGTCATCAGGGCGACCGAGGTGATCGGCTTGGACATCGAATAGATGCGATAGAGGGTGTCGTCGGCGGTCGCCTTGCCGCGTTCGCGGTCCATGTCGCCGAACGACTTGAAATAGGCGAGGTGGCCGTGGCGGGAGACCGCCACCTGGCAACCGGTGATCTTGCCGGGCTCGATATAGTTTCGATTGAGGTGGTCGGTGATCCGCTCGAGCCGATCGGCGGAGAGCCCGCTGCGCGCATGGGCCAAATCCATGGCTTGTCCTTCCCTTGAGTCGACGTCAAATTTGCCTGCTGAAACCCGGGCATCATGAGCCCTGTACGATCCGCGGCCAAGGGGCGCCGACAACCGCCGTGTGCGTGCAGAAAAGCCGCACCGCCGTAAATTCCTACCGAAACCCTCTGTGAGTAGGGAAATCGTTCAGGAATCCCTTTATCAGCGGAGATGGACGGCTTCCGGGCGCCTTTTGGGCCCTCGCGAAGCTCGAGGGAACGACGTGGACGCGAGGATCTCGGCTGTGTGGCGCAAGGCGGCGGCGCCGAGCATTGGTTTGGGCCTTGGCCTGGCCGTGCTCGCCGCGGCGGCCGTTGGCATCAGCCAGCCGTCGTCGCCGCCGCTGGCCGGCGCGACGCCCGTGCAGCCTGCCGCGACGCAGGTCGCGCTGCGCCCCGATCAGATCGCGCTGCTGGAGCGGACGCTCGCCCAGGCCGAGACGCATGGTTTCGAGCACGGCGCCTTCATGCCGGCCGGGCTCGACGGCCTGTTGCAGTCTCACGACCCCAATGCGCGGCGAAGCGGCCAGACGCAGCTGATCGCCAGCGTGCTGCAATATGCGCAGGCCGTGCACGCGGGACGGCTCCCGGCCAGCGCCTTCCTGCACGATTGGGGCCTGCACCCGGCGGCCTACGATCCGGCGCCGGACTTCGCCCAGGCGGTGCAGCAGGATCGCCTCGCCGCCTGGCTGGACAGCCTGCCGCCACCCTATACCGGCTACGAGGCTCTGCGCCGCGGTCTGGCGGTCTATCGAGGCATCGCCCAGCGCGGCGGCTGGTCGCCGCTGGCGGCCGGCCCCGAACTCAAGCTCGGCATGACGGACCCGGGCGTGGTCGCGCTGCGCACCCGTCTGGCGGCCGAGGACACGACGGTCACGGCCGGCGGCCCGCTGTTCGACGCCGGCCTCGTCCAGGCGGTGATGCGCGCGCAGAAGCGCTATGGGCTCGATCCGACGGGGACCCTGAACAAGCAGACGCTCGCGGCCCTGAACGTCCCCATCGGCCAGCGGATCGAACAGATCATCGCCAACATGGAGCGCTGGCGCTGGCTGCCGGAGCAGCTTCCCACCGACCGCATCCAGGTCAATATCGCCGCGGCGGTGCTGACCGTCTTCCACAACGACACCCCGACCGTGGCGATGCGCGCCGTCACCGGCCGTCCGGGCGACGAGACGCCGATGCTGTCGAGCGTGATCTCCAGCGTGGTGTTCAACCCGCCATGGAACGTCCCCTCCGACATCGCCCAGCGGGAACTCTGGCCGAAAGAGCGCGCGCATCCTGGTTATCTGGCGCGCAACGCCTTCGTGGTGATTCACGCGGCGGACGGCAGCGTGCGGCTGCAACAGAAGGCCGGCGACAAGTCGGCGCTCGGGCACGTCAAATTCGATTTCCCCAACATCTACAGCGTCTATCTGCACGACACCCCCAGCCATGGGACCTTCGCCGGCTATGGCCGCATGGTCAGCCATGGCTGCGTGCGGCTGGAGAAGCCGGTGGTGCTGGCCAACACCGTGATGCAGGGCGACGCCAAGTGGACGCCGGACCAGATCGACCAGACGATCGCGTCGGGCGACACGGTCCGCGCACCCCTGCCCAGGCCGATCTCGGTCTTCCTTCTCTACTGGACCGCCTTCGCCAGCGCCGATGGCCAGGTGGTCAGTTTCCGCTCCGATCCCTACGATTGGGACCGCGCCCTGATGCAGCGCATCGACGCAGCCAGCCACACCGTGACTTGACGCAAGGACCGACTTACCGCCTTATCCGCCCTCGTCGGGGGACGCTTTCAAAGTCTGGATCGAAGGTTTGTTTGAACGACGAACCCTTCTCAAGGTTGGATTAGGCGCCGCTGTCGGCGCCGGCCTGACCGCCCCACCCTTGCTTGGTTGGGCCGAGCCGCCATCAAGCGCGAGCATGCGCTCGGTGGCGCTGGACAACCTGCACACCGGCGAATCCATGGAAGCCGTCTATTGGGCGGACGGGGACTATATTCCCGACGTGCTCGACGCGGTGAATATCCACCTGCGCGACTTCCGCACCGGCGACGTGCATGCGATCGACCCCCGCCTGCTCGATCTGCTCGACGCCGTGAACAGCCGCCTGCAGACGACGGCGCGGTTCCAGGTCATCTCCGGCTACCGGTCGGCGGCCACCAACGCCATGCTGCGCGAACGCAGCGAGGAAGTCGCCAAGAAGAGCTTCCACATGTCCGGCATGGCCATCGACGTGCGCCTGCCCGACGTCGATCTGAGCCGCCTGCACAATGCCGCGCTCAGCCTGGACCTCGGCGGGGTGGGCTATTACCCGCAGTCCAACTTCGTGCATATGGACGTCGGCCCACAGCGCTGCTGGCAGGGCGCCTAGGGCCGAAAGGGCGACTTCAAGATGGCGCGAGAAGGCGGAGGAGGCGGCGGCGCCTTCGGATGGACCCTCCTGGGCATCCTGGTCGGGGTAGCGGGCACGCTGGCGGTCGAGACCCTGCTGAGCCACCAACAGGCGCGCCAGGTCGAGGAACAACCGCCCGCCAGCAGCGCCAGCGTCGCCATCGCGGCCGCGCCGGTGGCGCCCAAGCCGGTCGAAAAGCCGGTGCTCTCGGCCGCCCCGGCGCAGAAGAGCGCGACGGCGCAGGCGTCCCAGGACGATGTCGAGGATGATGCGGCCGCGGCCGGCATGACCTCGCGCACCCGTCCCGACCAGAGCCAGCCCGGCCCGGCCGGGGCGCCGAACTAGATTATTGCGGCGCTGGCGTGGCCGGCGCCGGCGCGGGGGCCGCGTCGGGCATTGGCACCGGCGCTTCGGCGCTGGGGGCGGGGGCGGGGGCCGGAGTCGGCGGCGGCGCACTGGCCGCAACCGGAGCGGCGGACTCCGGCTCGTCGCTGTTGTCGTCGCTTTCGTCGCTGTTGGTGGGGGCCGCGGCGGCGACCGCCTTCCGCGGACTGGCCGAACTCATCGCCGGGCCGCTCAAGGCCGACCACTGGCCGCTGCTGGCGATCGGCGCGGCGGCGGCGGCCGAGACCGCGTCCCCCGCGACCAGGCCGCCCTGGCCGTTGCCGCCCGCGCCGCTGGACATGGCCCCCTTCACGCCCTCGTAGAGGCCGAAGGCCCCCAGCGCGACAATCAGCAGACCGGCCATCCAGACCACGGGCCGCGGAAAAACCTGTATCTCGCCGATGCTGTCGGCGACGGGCAGAACCGGCTTGGGCGCATCGGACATGGGCGTCTGGCTCGCGGCGACGAGATCCTTCTGCTCGCAGGATATGGCCGCAAAGCCCGGCGGCGGCAATGCCGCTCGCCTTCGCCTGGCTTGGCGACATCGGGCCGACGGCGTGATAGGCACGCGCCCGACGCGGCTTTGCGGCGACGTCCACTTTCAGGAGATGGTCTTTGCTCGAACGAGCGCGCGTCGATGCGCCGGGGTCCGCGGATGGCGCCATGCGTGGCTACGCGCTCAGCGTCGTCGTGCCCACCTTCAACGAGCAGGCCAATGTCGCCACCCTGGTCGAGCGGGTGGGCAAGGCGCTGGAAGGCGTGGCCTGGCAGATCATCGTCGTCGACGACGACTCCCCGGACGGCACCGCCGAGGCGGTCAAGGCGATCGCGGCTGAGGATACGCGCGTGCAGTGCCTGCGGCGCGTGCGCCGGCGCGGGCTGGCCGGCGCGGTGATCGAAGGCGCCCTGGCCTCGGCCGCCCCCTTCGTCGGCGTGATCGACGGCGACCTGCAGCACGACGAGACGCTTTTGCCGCGCATGCTGGAGGTGCTGCAGGCCGGCGAGGCCGACCTGGTGGTCGCCAGCCGCTATGTCGGCGACAACGCCCCGGTCGAAGCGCTCAATCCGGTTCGCCGCCTGGGCAGCCGGTTCGCCAACTGGCTCGGCCGGCTGGTGCTGCACCAGCATCTGAGCGATCCGGTCTCGGGCTTCTTCATGATCCGCCGCGAGCGGCTCGAGGCCGTGGCCCCGCGGCTGACCACCGTCGGCTTCAAGGTGCTGTTCGACCTGATCGCCTCGCAGACCGAGCCGCTGCGCATCGTCGAACTGCCCTATGTCTTCCGCGAACGCGTGGCGGGCGGCTCCAAGCTCGACCGACGCATGGTCATCGACTATCTCGGCCTGCTCTTGAACAAGCTGACCGGCGGCCTGATCCCGACCCGGGCTCTGATGTTCGGCCTGGTCGGCGCCAGCGGCGTCGCCGTGCAGCTGGCGGCGGTGAAGGGGTTCCTGGTCATCGGCCTCGGGTTTTCGCTGGCGCAGTTCGCCGGCTCGATGGTGGCGATGACCTCGAACTATCTGATCAACAACGAGGTGACCTATCGCGACCGGCGCAAGTCCGGCTGGCCGCTCTTGCTGGGCTATCTGAAGTTCTGCGCCCTGTGCAGCATCGGCCTGGCGGCCAATGTCGCGGTGGCCTCGGAGGTGCATCAGCTGTTGCCGATCTGGTGGCCGGCCAGCATCGCCGGCGCGGCCTTCGGCGCGCTGTGGAACTATGTCAGCACCGCCGCGGCGGTCTGGTGAGCTCAATCAAAAAGGAAACGTCCATGTCCACCGACCTGTTCTCGCTCGCCGGCCGCACCGCCCTGATCACCGGCGGCTCGCGCGGCATCGGCAAGATGATCGCCGCCGGCTACATCGCCCAGGGCGCCAAGGTCTATATCTCCTCGCGCAAGCCCGGCGCCTGCGACGCGACCGCGGCGGAGCTTTCCAAGGACGGCGGGCAATGCATATCGCTGCCCCAGGACGTCTCTACCGTCGAGGGCTGCAAGGCGCTGGCGGCCGCCTATGCCAGGCATGAGTCCAAACTCGACATCCTGGTCAACAATGCCGGCGCCGCCTGGCTGGCCGAGTTCGACACCTTCCCGGAAAACGGCTGGGACAAGGTGCTGGACCTGAACCTGAAGTCGCCCTTCTTCCTGACCCAGGCGCTGGCCGCGCCGCTGCGCGCGGCGGCCTCGGCCGAACGGCCGGCCAAGGTGATCAACATAGCCTCGATCGACGGCATCCGGCCCAATCCCCAGGAGACCTATTCCTATCAGGCCAGCAAGGCCGGGCTGATC
>DASYAQ010000494.1:0-2902 GCA_036501225.1 Caulobacteraceae bacterium
GCCGACGAGTGGGAGCGGGCGCTCGACGCCTTTGTCGAGGCCAGCGGCGGGCGGCTGGACGTGCTGGTCAACAATGCCGGCATCTGCCGCTATGGCTGGTTCGAGGAGCAGACGCCGAAGGATTTCGACGACCAGATCGACATCAATCTGCGCGGCGTGGTGCTGGGCGCCTATCTCGGCCACGAGCGGCTGAAGCGCACGCCGGGCTCGCGGCTGATCAACATCGCCTCGCTGGCCTCGCTGGCCGGCTCGCCGCGGTTCGCGGTCTATTGCGCCACCAAGTTCGCGGTGCGCGGGCTGTCGGAGGCGCTCGACATCGAGTTCATGCGCTCGGGCGTGCGGGTCAGCTGCGTCGAGCCGACGGTGATCGAGACGCCGCTGATCGACAAGGCTTCGGCGCCCGGCGGCCCCAGCTTCCGCGAGGCGGTCAGCCAGGGGATGGTCGGCGGCGCCCTGACCGCGGACCAGGCCGCCGAAGTGGTCTGGCGCGCGGCGCACGAAGAGGCGTTGAACTATCCGGTCGGCGACGCCCCGGCGGCGCTCTTGCAGGAGATCAACCCGCGCATCGAGGCCAACCGCGCGCGCATGAAGGCGGTGTTCGCCACAGCCCCGGCCGGGGCTTAAGGCGGCGCCGCAAACGGAAGTGAGCGGATAGGGCCTAAACGCGGAAGCCGGCGTTCAGGGCGCGCCACATTTCGCGCCACAGCCGGTCGAATTCCAGCTTCGGCGAGATCAGGTCGCCCAGTTTCAGCACCACCAGGCCGTGGATGCCGGCCCAATAGACGTGGGCGATCACATCGGGGTCGCCGCGGATCAGGCCGGCATCCAGCAGGCCCTGGCTGTAGTGGCTCATGGTCGCCCGCGCCCGGGTGGCGGCGCGGATCAGCTCGGGATAGTCGGTCTCGGTCGGCTGGGTGAGGTCGAACATCAGCCGGTAGGCGGCCGGATGGGTGAAGGCGAACTTCAGATAGGCCTCGCCGACGTTCTGCGCCCGTTCGATGGGTTCGTCCGAGGTGGCGTAGGCGGCCTCCAGAGCCGCGGCGAAGCGGTCGAAGCCCGAGGCGCGCGCGGCGGCCAGGATGTCGTCCTTGTCCCTGAAATAGCGGTAGGGGGTCATCGGGCTGACGCCGAGTTCGGCGGCGAGCTGGCGCATCGAGACCGCGCCGGGCCCGTTTTCGGCGAACAGCCGCTCGGCGACCTCGATCAGGCGGTCGCGGAAATCCTCGATCTGAGTGGCGGAAAGCGGCTTGGGCACGGAAATGTGACTCTGGGCTTCGACAAAGGGCTTGCAAGACAATATGTCTTACGGCATAAATTTACAACGTAAGAAACGCCACGACCCAAGGAGACACGCCATGGACGGATCACCGCGCATCGATGCCTATCTGAGCGGCAATTTCGCGCCGGTTCGCAGCGAGGACGACTTCGATCTGGAGATCGCCGGCCAGATTCCCGCCGGCATCCGCGGCGCCTTCTACCGCAACGGCCCCAACCCACAGTTCGAGCCGCGCGGCAATTATCACTGGTTCACCGGCGACGGCATGATCCACGGCTTCTTCGTCGAGGACGGCAGGGTCCGCTACCGCAACCGCTATGTGCGCACGCCGAAGTGGGAGATCGAGAATTCGGCCGGCAAGGCGCTGTTCGGCGGCTTCGATCCTCGCGCCGCCGACCCCTCGGTGGCCGCCAAGGACGGCGGCGTCGCCAACACCAACATCGTCTGGCACGCCGGCCGGCTGCTGGCGCTGGAGGAGGGACACAAGCCCTTCGAACTCGACCCGATCACCCTCGACTCGCGCGGCTATCTCGACGACTACGCCGGCCGCGTCACCGCCCACCCGAAGATCGACCCGAAGACCGGAGAAATGGTCTGGTTCGGCTATGGGGTCGGCGACATGCCGTTGTCCAACACCGTCTCCTATGGCGTCACCGACGCCGCCGGCAAGGTGGTTCGCCGCGATGATTTCGAGGCGCCCTTCTCCAGCATGGTGCACGACTTCCTGGTCACCGACCGCTACGCGCTCTTTCCCATCCTGCCGCTGACCGGCGACCTGCAGCGGGCCATGCAGGGCGGACCGGCCTACGCCTGGGAGCCGGAAAAGGGCAGCCATGTCGGCGTCATGGCGCGCGACGCCGGCGTCGAGACCATGCGCTGGTTCACCACCGACGCCTGCTACGTCTTCCACCCGATGAATGCCTGGGAAGAGGGCGACAAGATTTTCGCCGACGTGATGGAATATCCGTCCGCGCCGCTGTTTCCCAATGTCGACGGGACGATGAACGAGCGGCCGTCGGCGCGGCTGATGCGCTGGACCTTCGACCTGGGCGGCGCGTCCAACACCATCGGGCGCGAGGCGATCGACGACCTGGACGGCGAATTTCCGCGCTTCGACGAGCGTTATGCGGGGCTGGCATACCGGCACGGCTGGTTCGCGGCCAATCACGGCAATCCCGACAGCGTGCGCTTCGACAGCGTGGCCCATATCGACCTGAAGACCGGCCGGCGGCAGGTTTATGATTTCGGGTCGGGGGATTCCCCCGGCGAACCGATCTTCATCCCGCGCGCGGCCGACGCGACCGAGGGCGACGGCTGGGTGATCGCCGTGGTCTATCGCGCCGCCGAGGACGTCAGCGACTTCGTGGTCTTCGACGCCCAGGCCGTCGCCGCCGGCCCGATCGCCTCGGCCAAACTGCCCCGCCGCGTCCCCTTCGGCTTCCACGGCAACTGGCGGCAGGGCTAGGGGCCAAGCCCGCGCCTTCAGGACTTCTCCCAGAGGGAGAAGGAGGGGCCCGCGCACGTCAGTGCGTGGGAGGATGAGCGACTGTCTGGCTGGTCAAGTTGCATTTTGGAGGGTCTGTCGGATTTCGCGAGCTTTGGCGTTGAGTCGGACCAGGAGTTTGC
>DASYAQ010000495.1:0-2225 GCA_036501225.1 Caulobacteraceae bacterium
TGTGCAGGATGTGGATGCGCTTGCCGGCGGCGCGGGCCAGCGCGATCAGCCGCCTGGATGAGCGGAGCGCGGTCTCGGCGTCGCGCACGTCCGGATGGCTGGTCCAGTCGCCGGGCCTGGCCAGCGGCTTGCGCTCCACCAACCGATCCTCATCCTCGGAGTGGAAGGCGGCGCGGCGGCGGATCGAGGCCAGCACGGACTTGATGCCCTCGTCATCGGCGATCAGCAGCGAACCGGTGGAGGAGCCGACGAACACCTTGACCCCGCAACAGCCGGGCAGCCGCTCCAGTTCGCCGAGGTCGCGGGCGTTCTCGTGGGTGCCGCCGACATAGAAGGCGTGGTCGCAATGCATGCGGTTCCTGGCGCGGACCAGCTTGTCGGCCAGCGCCTCGGCGCTGGTGGTCGTCGGATCGGTGTTCGGCATTTCGAAGACGGCGGTGACGCCGCCCAGCACCGCGCCGCGCGAGCCGGTCTCCAGGTCTTCCTTCCACTCCATGCCCGGTTCGCGGAAGTGCACCTGGGTGTCGATCACCCCAGGAAGCACGGTCAGGCCGGTCGCGTCGAACACCTCGCCCGCCGAAGCCTGGCCGAGATCGCCGATGTCGGCGATCAGGCCGTTGCGCACGCCCACATCGGCCAGCCCCCGCCCGGCATGGTTCACCACCTCGCCGCCACGGACGATCAGGTCGAAGGTGTCAGCCATGCGGGGCTCCGGTTGGGGAATGGCTGTCTTCTATAAGCGCACTGGCGCAACAGCCAAGGCGGCGCCACATCTGTCGCCATGGCTACAAACGCCGCCGAACTGAAGAGCCGCAGCCTGGTCGCCGTCATCGGGCCTGACTGGCGCGATTTCCTGCAGGGCCTGCTGAGCCAGGACGTCGAGACGTTGCAGCCGGGCGAGCTTCGGTTCGGGGCGCTGCTGACGCCGCAGGGCAAGCTGCTGTTCGACCTCTTCATCCTCGGCGGCGACGACGGCTGCTGGCTCGATGTGGCGGCCGACCGGCGCGAGGCCCTGATCCAGCGGCTGACCATCTACAAGCTGCGCGCCAAGGTCGAGATCGTCGCGGTCGAGGCCCCGATCTGGGCGCTCTGGGGCGGCGCGTCGCCCGGCTGGCCGGCCGATCCGCGCCTGCCGGCGCTGGGCTGGCGCGGCTATGGCCTCGAGACGCCGGCCGCCGACCTCACCGACGAAGCGGCCTATGACGCCATGCGGCTGGCGCTCGGCGTGCCCGATCCGGCGAGGGACTTCCCGCCGGAGACCGCCTATCCGATCGAGGCCAATTTCGACCTGCTGAACGGCATCGATTTCCAGAAGGGCTGTTTCGTCGGCCAGGAGACCACCTCGCGCATGAAGCGGCGCGGCGCGATCAAGAGCCGCATGCTGCCGATCGATTTCGACGGCCCTGCGCCGGGCTTCGGCGCCGAGGTGTTGGCCGGGACCCTGCGCGCCGGCGAGGTGCATACCGGCGTCGGCGGCCGCGCCATGGCGCTGCTGCGGCTCGACCGGATCGAGGGCGCGAGCCTGACGGTCGACGATCGTCCGGTGACGGTCGAAACCCCGGCCTATTTCGATATAAAGCCGCAGGCCTAAGCCCCGAAAGCGGGCGCCGGCGAGTCAGGGGAAGGAAGATCATGGATCATCACGCTCGCGCCGACGATCGCGTCGCCGCCGCCGTCGATGCGGTTGTCGACGCCGCGGTCAAGGACAAGCGGATCGTCGGCGCGCGGGTGATGGTCGCGCGCGGCGGCAAGCTGACCTACGACCGCGCCGCCGGCCTGGCCGATCGCGAGGCGAAGACGCCGGTGACGCTGGACACCATCTTCCGCTGGGCCTCGCTGACCAAGCCGGTGGTCACCGCGACGGCCATGGCGCTGGTGGAAAAGGGCGTCATCTCGCTGGACGATCCGGTGACCCGCTTCCTGCCGGGCTTTGAGCCGAAACTGGCCAGCGGCGAGACGCCGACCATCACGGTGAAGCAGCTGGCGACCCACACCGCTGGCCTCCGCTACCGGTTTTTCGAGCCGGGCGACGGTCCCTACACCCAGGCCAACGTTTCCGACGGCATGGACCAGCCGGGCGTCTCCATGGAGGAGAACCTGCGCCGGATCGTGTCGGCGCCGCTGGCCTATCCGCCCGGCGCGGCCTGGGCCTATTCGGTGGGCATGGACGTACTGGGCGCCTTTATCGCCGCCGCGGCCGGCAAGCCGCTGCCGGACCTGGTTCG
>DASYAQ010000496.1:0-8843 GCA_036501225.1 Caulobacteraceae bacterium
CCAAGGCCGCGCGCGAAGGCGGTCACCGCCGCAGGCCCGCCGAGCTGGCGCAGGATGAGATTGGCGGCGCCATTGTCACTGAGCTCGACCGCCGCCTGGCAAAGCACGCCGAGCGGCAGGCCGCCTTCCTTCACATGCGCCCGGGTCACCGGCGCATAGTCGAACAGATCGGCCGGGCCGTAAGGGATAAAGCGATCCAGGTGCTCGCGGCCTTCGTCGACCCGGTGCAACACGGCGCTGACGGCCAGGAACTTGAAGCTGCTGCACATCGGGAAGCGCTCATCGGCGCGGTGGCCGAGCCGAGCGCCGCTGGCTACGTCCAGGGCCGCGACGCCCAGCCGGCCGCCGACGCTATGCTCAAGCCGAGCAAAACCGTCGGCGGCCGCGAGCGCCGGCCCGGCGACCAGGGCCGCCGCCGCGCCAATCGTCGCGCTTCGGCGTGTGACGTCAGCCATCCCGCCGCCTATCGGAGTGTGTATCGTCGCGCGATACTAAAGATCGCAGAGGATCACGGTCATGGACAAGCCGAAGCCGCTCGACCCGGTTCATCCCGGTGAGATATTGCTGGAGGAATTCCTCAGGCCACTCGGCATGAGCGCCTACGCCGCGGCCAAGGTGATGGGCGTGCCGCGTACGCGCGTCGAGCGCCTGATGCGGCATGAAGCCTCGATCACGCCAGACACGGCGTTGCGCCTGGAGCGGGCGTTTGGGAGTTCGGCCGAAATGTGGATGGGCTTGCAGGCGGGCTACGATCTCGAAGTCGCGCGTTTGGCCCATGACGTTTCGCTTGACGCAATCCGCCGCGTGATCGCCGCGGAGTAGCCGCCACGGCGAACCAGGCAGCAGCCGTTCCCGCGCGCGGGGCGCGCCGGTTCGGCTGATCGCCGAGAAGGAAATGGCGGCTTGGAGCACTCGATCACGCCGCACTGGCGGCGCCCTGCGGCGCGGGCACGGGGATGCCGGCCTCGGTGTATTCCTTCAGCTTGTTGCGCAGGGTGCGGATCGAGATGCCGAGGATGTTGGCCGCATGGGTGCGGTTGCCGAGGCAGTGGCTGAGCGTGTCGATGATCAGCTGCTGTTCGACCACCGCGACGGTCTGGCCGACGAAGCCGCGCGAGGTGGCCTCCGCCGCCATCGAGGCGGTGCGCGCGGTCTGGGCGTCGGGGGCGGCGCTCATCGGCTGGCCATCGGGCAGGCGGATGGCGAATTCCTCGATCTCCGACCCGGTCGACAGCAGCACCGCGCGGTGCATGGCGTTTTCCAACTCGCGCACATTGCCCGGCCAGCGATGGCCGAGCAGCCGTTGGCGCGCGATATTCGACAAGGGGCGCTCGGGCACGCCGTTGGCGGCCGAGTATTTGCGGATGAAGTGATCGGCCAGTGCGATGACGTCGCCGGGCCGCTCGCGCAGCGGCGGCAGCTTCAGGTTCATGACGTTCAGCCGATAGAGCAGGTCCTCGCGGAACGATCCGTCCCGCGTCGCGGCGACCAGGTCGCGGTTGGAGGTGGCCAGGATGCGGATATCCACCTTGACCGGCCGCGAGCCGCCCACCCGGTCGATCTCCCGCTCCTGCAGGGCGCGCAGCAGCTTGGCCTGCAGTCGGCCGTCCATTTCGGAGATTTCGTCGAGCAGCAGCGTGCCGCCGTCGGCCTCCTCGAACTTGCCGATTCGCCGCGCCACCGCGCCGGTGAAAGCGCCCTTCTCGTGGCCGAACAGCTCGCTTTCCAGCAGGTTTTCCGGGATGGCGGCGCAGTTGACGCTGATGAACGGCCGCGTCGCGCGGCGGGACTTCTTGTGGACGTAGCGGGCCATCACCTCCTTGCCGACGCCGCTCTCGCCGGTGATCAGGATCGAGGCGTCGGAGGGCGCAACCTGATCGGCAAGCGCCATCACCGCCTGCATCGACGGATCGCGCGTCACCATCGGGCGATTGTCGTCCGACACCGCCGCCAGCACCGCGGCGATCAGATCGGCGTCCGGCGGCAGCGGGATGAACTCCTTGGCCCCGGCGCGGATGGCGTCGGCCGCCCGCTTGGGGTCCGCGCCGATGCCGCAGGCCACTACCGGCACGCGGATGCGCTCGGCCTCGTTGGCGGCGATCAAGCTACGGATATCGAGTTCGAAATCGACCATCAGCAGATCGGCGCCCTGGCCGGCGCGCAGGGCATGGGTCGCCGCGGCGCAGGTCTCCACATGCGCCACCTTGGCGCCAGCCGTCATCGCCATCTTCACCGCATTGGCGAGCTGTCCGTTCAACCGTCCGACGACCAGTAGCCGCATGGGTTTTCTCCCTAATTCGTCTCTCGCGCGGTCTTCAGACCGCCGAGTCGCCGTCCTTGATGATTTCGGTCATGGTCACGCCCAGCCGCTCGTCGACCACGACGACCTCGCCGCGCGCCACCAGGCGGTTGTTCACATAGATGTCGATCGCCTCGCCGACCTTGCGGTCGAGTTCGAGCACGCTGCCCTGGGCCAGCTTGAGCAGCTGGGCCACCGACAGATTGGCCCGGCCGAGCACGGCCGAGATGTGCACCGGCACGTCGAAGACCGGGGCCAGGTCGGCGGCGTTCTTGTCGTCGGCATCGACCGCCATCTCGGCGGCCAGCGGCGCATTGGGCTCGAACTCCTCCAGGGCGAGGGTCCCGCCCGGATCGGCCTCCGCATCGGGAGGGATGATGTCTTCAGCCATGGTCGGCCTCGCTCAAGGAAATCAGGGGTTCGGCATGCAGGCCTTCGGCGGCGAGCGCGGTGTGCAGGGCGTCAGTGACGCGTTCGGCGGCCTGGGTGGGATCGAAGGCGGCGCGCCCGTCGCCCCAGTCGAGCACAAAGGCGGCGTCGGGCAGGGCGGGATCGCCCTTGACCACGATCTGGCCTGGAAAGCCGCAGGCCTGGGCGGTGACGTCCAGCGCGGCCTGCAGCCGCTCGACCATGTCGGGCGCGGTGCGCACCGCCAGCTTGGGCGCGGCCTCGATCTCGCGGGCCAGGCTCTGCAGGGCGGCCTGGGCCGGCGCTTGCGGGAACCGCTCGAGCGCCGCGCCGGCGATGGTGCGGGCGCAGGCCAGGGCGAGTTCGGCGCAGGCCGTGCGGTGCTCGTGCGCCAAATGCGCCAGCGCGCCGAGCGCCGTGCGGGTCGAGCGCGCGATATCGGCCAGGGAGGCGGCGGCGGCCTCCTCGGCGCGCACGACAGCCGAGCGCTCGCCCTCGGCGAAGGCCTGGTTGCGGACCTGTTCGACCTCGTCGGGGCTGAAGGCCCGTTTCGGCCGCGTGGCGGCATAGGAGACCACGCCGTCGCCGTCGAAGACGGTATCGAAGGTGAATTTGCGGTGCGGGCTCAATAGATCAACTCGTCGTCGCCGCCGGCGCCGGCCAGCATGATCTCGCCCTTGGCGGCCAGGTCCTTGGCCACCTGGACCATGGCCATCTGGGCGGCGTCCACGTCGCGCAACCGCACCGGACCCATGCTTTCCATGTCCTCGCGCATGATCTTGGCGGCCCGCTCGCTCATGTTGGAGAAGAACATTTCGCGCAACCCGTCCGACGAGCCCTTCAGCGCCAGGCCGAGCTGGTCCTTCTCGACCGCGCGCAACAGGGTCTGGACCCCGCCGGGGTCGAGCTTGTTCAGGTCCTCGAACACGAACATCAGGGCGCGGATGCGCTCGGCGGCTTCGCGGTTGCGCTCTTCCAGCGCCGCGATGAAGCGCGCCTCGGTCTGGCGATCGAAGTTGTTGAAGATGTCGGCCATCATCTCGTGGCTGTCGCGCTTGGAGGTGCGCGCCAGGTTGGACATGAATTCCGAGCGCAGGGTGGCCTCGATCTTGTCGAGAATTTCGCGTTGCACCGGCTCCATGCGCAGCATGCGGGTGACGCATTCCAGCGCGAAGTCCTCGGGCAGCGAGGCCAGGACGCGGGCCGAGTGCTCGGCCTTGATCTTGGACAGCACCACCGCGACGGTCTGCGGGTATTCGTTCTTCAGATAGTTGGCCAGCACCGCCTCGTTCACATTGGCGAGCTTGTCCCACATGGTGCGACCCGCCGGCCCGCGGATCTCCTCCATCAGGTTGTCGACTTTTTCCGCGCCCATGAAGGAGGCGAGCAGGCGCTGGGTCTGTTCGAACGACCCCATGATGGCGCCGGTGCCGCTCATGCCCGAGATGAACTCGACCAGCAGGTCCTCGACCACCGACGAGGTGACGGTGCCGAGGCCGGCCATGGCCTGGGAGATCTCCTTGATCTCCTCCTCGTCCAGCGCCTGCCAGATCACATTGTGATCTTCGCCGAGCGCCAGCAGCACGACGGCGGCCTTTTCCGGCCCGGTCAGCCGGGCGGTGTCCATCACCGCCTTCTTGTGGGAGAGGCGCGCGCTCATGCCTCATGCAGCCAGTTGCGCAGGATGGAGACGGATTCCTCCGGGTGTTTCTCGACGAATTCCGCGACGCTCTTGACCGAGGACATCTTCACCTGGCCCTCGATCTTGGCCATGTCGATGCGCTGTTCGATCTCCGGACCTTGCGGGCCGGGCAGGGCGAGCGACTGGGCCGGCTGCGGGTCGTGGCCGATCTGCGCCACGCCCCCGCCGCCGTCGGGCGCGACGGTCAGCGCCCGCAGGCCCGCGAAACTGATCGGCCCGCCGCCGCCAACCGTGGCCAGCAGCGGCCGCACCACGAAGAAGATGATCATCCCCGAGACCACGGCCAGCACCAGAAGCTCGGCGCCGCGCATCAGGTCGTTCTTGTCGAAATCGAACAGGCGCGCGCCCGAAGACGCCGCCGCATCGTCGGCGATGGCGTTGTCGAAGCGGACATTGATCACGCTGACCTGGTCGCCGCGGCTGGCGTCGTAGCCGACCGCCGAGCGAACCAGCTCTTCGATGTGCTGCATTTCGGGCGCGGACCTCGGCGTATAGGCGCCGGGCTTGCCGTGGGCGCCGGGCGCGGTGGTCCCATCGACGGCGACCGCGATCGACAGCCGCTTCACCGAACCGGGCGCATCGATGGTGGTCTTGGTGGTCTTGGTGATCTCGTAATTGGTGGTTTCCTCGGTCCGGCCGCTGTCGGAGTTGTTGGTCGTCGTGGTGTTGGCGGCCCCGGGCGTGCCGGGGACGTTGGCCGAGGCCGAGGCCTGGCCGGAGACGTCCGGCTGGTTCTGCTTGGCGGTCTCTTCCACCGTCTGGGTCGAGCGCACCACCTGGCCGTCGGGGTCGAACTTTTCCTCCTGGGTGGTGACCTGGCTCATATCGAGATCGGCGGTGACCTGGACGCGGGCGCGGCCGGGGCCGACGACGCCCTCCACCAGTTCCTTCACCTGCTTGCGGATGCGGTCCTCCGCCGCCGTGCGCTGGTCGTCGGCGGCCTGGCCGGCCGCGGCGTCGCCGTCGCCGCCGCCCAGCAGCTTGGCGTTCTGGTCGACGATGGTGACGTGATCGGGCTTCAGGTTGGGCACCGCGCCGGCGACCAGGTTCTGCAACGCCCGCACCTGATCGCTCGACGGCTCGCGGCCGGCGACGCCGATCACCACCGATGCGGTCGGCGCCTCGGCCTCGTCCTCGAACAGCTGCCGTTTCGGCAGCACCAGCTGCACGCGGGCGAAGGTGACGCCGTCGAGCGAGCGGATGGTGCGGGCAAGCTCGCCCTCGAGCGCCCGCTGGCGGTTCAGGTTCTGGACGAAGTCGGTCTGGCCGAGCGCGCTTTGATTGTCGAAAATCTCGTAGCCGACCGAGCCGGAGGTCGGCAGGCCCTTGGACGAGAGCATCAGCCGGGTGGAGGCGACCTTGTCGCGCGCCACCATGATGGTCGAGCCGTCGCCCTTGGCCTCATACTTGATGCCGGCCTGGTCGAGCGCCTGGCTGATGGAGGAGGCCTCCTTCAGGTCCAGATTGGCGTAGAGCAGGGCTTCCGGCTGGCCGCCGACGCGCAGCACAAGCGCCACCAGCGCCGCGGCGACGCCAGCGGAAACGCCCAGGATCGCCGTCAGCCGGCCGATCCCGAAACGCTGCAGACCGTTGAAGAATGACTCCAAGCCGACGCCCTTCCCGCGAAACCTCGAGCGCGATGCGCCCTTGGTAGGCAGGATTTACCCAGCGCTTGGTAAACGCGGGTTTAAGCTGATGCGCTTCGGCTAAGGTTGGTCAGCTAGCGATATTGCTGCAGCCGGGTCGTTCTCAGCCCGGCCAGGCCATGACGTTCGATCGATTTTTGCCAGCCGAGGAACTCCTCGCTGGTCAAGGAATACCGGCTGCATGCCTCGTCGAGCGACAACAGCCCGCCGTGCACCGCCGCGACCACTTCGGCCTTGCGACGGATCACCCAACGCTGGGTGTCCCCCGGCGGAAGGTCCGACAAGGTGAGAGGCGCGCCGGTCGGACCGATCACGTACTTCTCGCCTTTGCTGTTGAGGCGTTGCTGTTGCAACATGGCTTTACGCCTTTCCCACCATCACTGCTGGGCCGGACCATAGCCGTGCGGACATAACAGCCGCTTAATTGTGATAGTAAAAAAACAGCTAATCACCGTGGCGCCTCTTGGTCGCAGAACAGGTTCATTTCGTTAAATAGTATTCACTCTTATTAACCCTCTATTACTGAATTACCTGCAGTAAGGCCTGAGTCATCTGATCAGCCGTGGTTATGACTTTCGACGACGCGTCGTATGCCTGCTGGGCGATGATCAGATTGGTAAACTCCGACGACAGATCGACAGTGGAGGTCTCCAGCGTCGAGGACGCCAGGGTGCCGGCGCCGCCGGTGCCCGCCGTCTTCAGGCTGAACTCGCCGGCGTCCTGGGAGGCCAGGTAGGCGTCGCCGTTGACCGCCGTCAGTCCGTCGACATTCGGGAAGGTGGCCAGCGCCACCTGGGCGATCTGCCGCGTGGTGCCGTTGTTGAAGGTGGCCGTCACCATGCCGTTCTGGCCGATCGATATGGCGCTCAGGCTGCCGAACGGCGTGCCGTTGGTGTTGATCGAGGAGACCACCGAGGGACTGACGGCCTGGGTGAGCGCGCCCGAGCCGGTCGTGCCGCCGATGCCGACGGTGATCTGCTGGGCGGCGACGCCCAGGCTCGAGGCCCAGTTCACCCCGGTCGCGCCCGGCGCCGCGGCGTTGGAGGCGCCGATGCTCAAGGTCGGATTGGCCGGCGTGCCGAACAGGGTGGTGTTCGCCATGTCGAGACTGCCGTCGGAATTGAACGCGACGATGCCGGTGGCGATCTGGCCGGCGGCCAAGCCGGAGCCCGAGACCACATCGCTGGCCGGAACGGCCTGGATTTCCGCGTACCACTGGTTGGGGGTGCTGCTCTTGAGCAGGTCCAGCTGCAGGGTGTGCGAGCCGCCCAGCGAGTCCGAGACCGGGATCGGGATGGTGAAGTCGGGCTGAACCCCGGCGCCTAAGGTTGGATCGTAGGCGGTCATGCTGTTGGTCAGCGCATTATAGGCTCCGGCGCCGGCCGGGCTGGTTCCCGCCGCCGCGGCCTGCGGCGTGATGGCCTGGCTGGCGTTGATGTTGCCGTCGACGCTGACCGCGGTGGTCGCGGAGACCTGGCCGGCGACCGAGGTGATGTTGATCGGCGTCAGGCTGTTGATGCTGGTGTTGCTGGTGTTGACCTGGCCTTGGCTGTTGGCCGGCCAGCCGAGCAGATAGAGGCCGGCGGTGTTCTTCAAAAAACCGTTGGCGTCGGGGGTGAAGGACCCGGCGCGGGTGAACTCGGCCTGGGCGTTGCCGCCGACCGGGGTCGGCTGGGTCGAGACCACGAACATGCCCTGGCCGGTGATCGCCAGATCGGTCGGCGACGAGGTCTGGGTGGTCGATCCCTGTTTGGTGACCAGCTGCTGCGTCGTGGTGGTGACGCCGCCGGCGGAATAGGCCCCGCCGCTGGAGGCGGTGACCAGGGCCTGGAAATCCACCTCCGTGCCCTTGTAGCCAACGGTGTTGACGTTGGCGATGTCGTTGGAGATCGCCGCCAGGGCGGACGACTCGGCCTGCAGGCCGGAGGCGCCGGCGGTCAATGCGCTGTTGATGCTCATGGTGTGGAGATCCTCTGCAAATTCGAAGAACCCGGCGTGCGAGCGCTCGGGGTCGTTGGATTAAGGCGGGGCGCGCTAGTTCACGCTGGTCACCGAGCTCAGGGGCACCTGGACGCCGTTGACGGTGACCATGGTCACGCCATTGACCTGCTGGACCGCGCTCGCCGTGCCGGTGATGTTGGTGCTGACGGGAATGGTGGCGCCGGTCGCGTCGGTCGCGCCGATCGCCAGGCTATAGGCGCCGCCGTTGGACTGCTGCACGCCGGCCTGGTTCTGGCCGTTCCAGGTGAAGGCCTGCGCGCCGGCGCCGTTGGGCGTCAGCCCGCCGGTCCAGACCACGTTGCCGCTGGAGTCCGTGATCGTGGCGTTGATGCTGGCGGGCTGGCTGGCGGTGCTGAACTGCCAGGTGGCGCTGCCGTTTTGCAGCGTCGCCGAAGTGTCGGTGGCGTTCACCGTCTTGCCGATCAGGCCGACCGCGCCGGTCAGGCCGCCGCCCTGGCTCTGACTGACCAGCTGCTGCAATAGCTGGTTGGACAAGAGCTGCTGTTCGACCCCGGTCATCTGGGTGAGCTGCTGGGTGAACTGGTTGGTGTCGAGCGGCGACAGCGGATCCTGGTTCTTCAGCTGGGTGGTGAGCAGCGACAGGAAGGTCTGGTAGTTGTCGGCCAGCTGGGCCAGGCCGTTATTGGCGGCGCTGTTGGTCGTATCGGTGCTGGTGGTCGGTGCGGTGGTCGTCGGGGCGGTAACGGTCATCCGGGCGCGTCCTAGATCGTGATGTCCACGCCCGAGGCCGGGCGTGACGAGGCGGCCGCGACGGCGGCCGTCTGGG
>DASYAQ010000497.1:0-10816 GCA_036501225.1 Caulobacteraceae bacterium
GATGCTGCTGCACGGCGACGCCGACAAGGTGGTGCCGGTCAGCGCGTCACGCCGCTATGAGGAGCGGGTGCGCGCGGCGGGCGGCAAGGTCGACCTGCACATCTTCGGCGGCCTGCCGCACGGCTTCGGCAACCACGCCGAGATCCGCCCGATGATGATGGTGATGATCGGCGGCTTCTTCCGCCGCTTTGTCGCGCAGCCGGAAGCCTTCGTGTTCGCGACGCCCCCCGCGCAGCAGCCGGCGCCCGTCGCGATCCCGGCGGAGTAGGCTCAGGGCGCGTACTCGTAAGCCCGACCGAGGTCCGCCTTTGGGCGAGCCAAGGGTGATAGCGGGGCGCTTTGCGCGCCGTACGCGACATCCGGCCGCGCGCGCCTGAATGGCGCGGCTAGCCCGCCCGTACGTAGGTGCAAGGCCCCGCCGCATCCAACTGGACGTGGTTGGCGTCGAGCACGTTGTAGGTGACGTGGTCGACGATGCCGGTGTTTCCCATCACGTAAACGAGGGTTGGCGACGCGTTGTAGGTGACGTCGTTGGTGCGTGGCGCACCGCTGTAAATCAGGGTCTGTTGCGTCGCCGTGAACACCATTTCGCTGGCGCAGCCACCCAGGGGGGCATTGGGGTCTGAGCCAACGCCGCTGAAGCGCCAATGGCCGATCAGGGGATTGTTCCGGTCCACAGCGGACGACGGTTGTCCGCTTCCTCCGCACGCAGCGAGGCTCGCCGCGAGCAGAACCGCGGCGATCGGACGGGACCTGAAATTGCGCATCGGCGCCTCCAGCCGGCAGCAGCGAACGAGCCTGTTCCCACGTGTACGCGGATTCCAGCTGGCTGGCATAGGTCGCCGGCGCCTGTGACCCGACCGGCCGAGATGATCGCGTCGCCTTGCCCAGGCTAGCGCGTGAAGGCCCCGGCGTGGCCGGCGTCGACATTGATGATGTTGCCGGTGGACTTGGCCGAGCGGTCGGAGGCGAACCAGGCCACCGCCTCGGCGACGTCCTCGGGATAGACGCTGAGCTTCAGGAGGCTGCGGTCGCGATAGACCGCCTCCAGGTCGCCAGGCGCCGACTTGTGCTGTTGCGCGCGCTCGTTGCGCCATTCGCCCTGCCAGATGCGCGAGCCCTGCAGCACCGCGTCGGGATTGACCACGTTGACGCGCACGCCCAGCGGCGCGCACTCGACGGCGAGCAGGCGGGCCAGGTGCAGTTCCGAGGCCTTGGCCGCGCCATAGGCCGCGGCGCCGGGCGAGGCGGCCAGCGCGTTCTTCGAGCCGACGAAGATCAGCGAGCCGCCCAGCGCCTGGCCCTTGAACAGCCGCACCGCCTCGCGGCTGACCAGGAAATAGCCGGTCGACAGCACGTCCATGTTGCGCCGCCAGAGCTCCAGCGAGGTGTCCTCGATCGGCGCCGCCGAGGCGAGGCCGGCATTGGAAACGCAGATGTCCAGGCCGCCATAAGCCAGCGCCGTCTCGACATAGAGGTCGGCGATGGCCTGTTCGCTGGTCACGTCGACCCAGACGGCGCGCACCGGATCGGTCCCGAACTCACCGGTCAGCGCGGATTCGGCTTCGCCGAGGGCCGCGCGGTCGATATCGCAGATGACCACGCAGGCGCCGTCGGCCAGCAGGCGGCGCGCGGTCGCCGCCCCGATGCCGCCGGCGCCGCCGGTGACAAGGGCGATCCGTCCGGCCAGCGGCTTGCGCGCCGGCAATCGCTTCAGCTTGGCCTCCTCGAGCAGCCAGTACTCGATGTCGAAGGCTTCCTGTTCAGGCAAGCCGCGATAGGTTGAAACCCGCGAGGTCTCGCGCATGACGTTGATGGCGTTGATGTAGAATTCCGCCGCGATCCGCGCCGTGGGCTTGTCGGCGGCGAAGATGATCATGCCGACGCCGGGGATCAGATAGACCACCGGATTGGCGTCGCGCATGGCCGGCGAATCCGGCCTGCGGCAGCGCTGGTAATAGGCGGCGTAGCGCCCCCGATAGGCCTCGATGGCCGCCGGCGCGCGCTCGATCAGCGCCGCGGCGTCTTCCCGGCCTGAGTCGAAGGCCAGGACCAGCGGCCAGATCTTGGTGCGCAGGAAGTGGTCGGGGCAGGAGGTGCCGAGCGCCGCCAACGGCTCCAGGGCGGTGGAGTTGACGAACTCCAGCACCACTGGACTGTCGTCGAAATGGCCGATCTTGCGGCCGTCGCCCGAGACCATGCCGCGCAGGCGCGGCATCAGCGCCGCCGCCAGGGCCCTGCGCTCGGGCGCGGCCAGCACGGCGGCCGTCGTCGCGCCAAAGGGCCGGGCGTTCGGGGCCTTTTCCGCCAGCCAGGCGATGGCGCGATTGATCACGTCCAGCGTGGTCTCATAGGCCTCGCGGTCGCTGTCGCCCCAGGTGAAGAGGCCATGCGCCTCCAGGATGACCCCCTTGGCGTCGGGGTGTTCGTCGGCGAAGTTTTGCAGCCGCACGCCGAGTTCGAACCCGGGCCGCACCCAGGGCAGCCAGCCGATCTCGTCGCCATAGATCTCTTGCGTCAGCGCGCGGCTGTCGGCCGACGCGGCGATGGCGATCACCGCGTCCGGGTGCATGTGATCGACGCAAACGCGGTCGACCAGCCCGTGCAGGGGCGTGTCGATCGAGGGCGCGCGCGGGTTCAGGCCAAAGGCGCAGTGGGCGTAGAGCGCCACCATCTCGTCCTCCTGCTCGGGACCGCGATAGAGGCCGCGCAGCGTCTGCAGCCGCTCGAGATAGAGGGTGGCGAAGCCGTCCAGCCGCATCGAGCCCAGGTCGCCGCCGGACCCCTTCACCCAGAGCACCGGCGTTGGCTGGCCGGTGAGCGGATCGGCCATGACGATCTTGGAGGAGGTGTTGCCGCCGCCGAAATTGGTCACCCGCTTATCGGCGCCCAGCAGGTTCGAGCGATAGAGCAGCCGGCCCTCCGGCGTCAGGCTGGCCGCATGGGCCTCGTCCCACAGGTTCGGCAGCAGTCCGGCGCCGACGGTGTCGGTGTGGCCATCCATTCGACGAACAACTCCCACGTGCTTAGGCGATCGGCGGCCGAGACGCCGTAGCGATAGCCCGTCTTCAATCATGTTCGTGCAGAATCATGCAAGAACCATCGCGACGCCGGCAAGCGGCGTGCTAAAAAGCCGCGCCTCGGTGTGAGGGCCAGGGACCAGACAGGCGAAATATGGGCGCCAACGCCAGTTATTTCCCCATTCAGGGCCATTGCAGCGACCGCTTCGCCGGGGTGCGGGCGGCGTTCGAGGCCAATTTCGCCCGCGGGGCGGACGTCGGCGCCTCGGTGGTCATCACCCTGGACGGCGAAACGGTGGTCGATCTCTGGGGCGGCGCGAAGGACGCGGCCGGAGCCGAAGCCTGGGCGCATGACACCATCGTCGCCGTCGCCTCGACCACCAAGACCGCGACCGCGCTCTCGGCGCTGCTGCTGGCCGACCGCGGCGAGCTCGATGTCGATGCGCCGGTCGCCCGCTATTGGCCGGAATTCGCCGCGGCCGGCAAGGCCGGCGTCCTGGTGCGCCACTGCCTTGGCCATACCGCCGGCCTGGCAGGATGGGATGCGCCGATGCAGATGGAGGACCTTTACGACTGGGAGAAATGCACAAGCCTGCTGGCCGCCCAGGCGCCCTGGTGGGAGCCCGGAACCGCGTCCGGCTACCACGCCATCACCCAGGGCTATCTGGTCGGCGAGGTGGTCCGCCGCATCACCGGCCAGAGCCTGGGGACCTTCTTCGCCGGCGAGATCGCCGGCCCGCTCGACGCCGACTTCCATATCGGCGTCGACCCCAGGGACGATCATCGGATCGGCGCCTCCATCCCGCCGGCGACCCCGGAAATGCCGCTCGGCGATCCGGACAGCATCGGCATGCGCATGCACAACAACCCGCCGCTGCCGCGCGAGAAATGGGGCGAGGAGGCCTGGCTGCGCGCGGAAATCCCGGCCGGCAACGGCTTCGCCAATGCCCGCGGGGTGGCGCGGATCAACACGCTGCTCTCCTGTGGCGGCATGTCCGGCGGCAAGCGCCTGCTGTCGCCGGCGGGCGCGGCGCGGGTGTTTTATGAGCAGTCCAACGGCCCCGATAAGGTCTTCCTGGCCCCGGTCCGCTGGGGGCTTGGCCTGGCGCTCGACCTGATGGGCATGAGCTTCGACGGCCACAAGGTCTGCTTCTGGGGCGGCTCCGGCGGCTCGCTGATCGTCAACGACGTCACCGCGCGGATGACGCTGGCCTATGTGATGAACAGGCTGGAGGCCAGCCCGTTCGGCGATCCACGCAACACCGCCATCCTCAGAGCGGCCTATGCGGCGCTGAAAGCCGGCTGAGCGCGACGTGGCGGCCACCGAGACCATCGCCTTTCGCATGACCCTGCATCCCGGCCAGGCGGGCGAATACCGCCGCCGCCACGACGCCATCTGGCCGGACCTAGTCGAGGCGCTGCGCGACGCGGGCGTGATCGACTATCGCATCTATCTAGACGCCGAGACCGATCATCTCTTCGCGGTCCTCACCCGCCGCCTGGACCACCGGATGGACGATCTGCCGGCCAAGCCGGTCATGCGGCGCTGGTGGGCGATGATGGCCGACATCATGGATACGCACGACGACCTCACGCCGGAGACGATCGAACTCGCCGAAGTTTTCCGCCTAGCGGCCGGCCGGACCTGACATCGCTCATCGATCACGCCATTGTGTCGCCGAAGCGCGTCTATGATGATCAGTATCGATCAATATCGACCGCGATCTCTTTGACCCCTGAGTGATCTTGTGTCCTAAATGCCGAATTAGACGATTCGGTATGGAAGTGCGGCGCGGTTCGCCAGCCGTCAAACCAAACGAGGGGAAACACCAGATGACTCGACGCTCCCGTCCGGCGCGGTTGCGCGCCTCGGTTTCCAGCTTGGCCATGGCGGCGGGGTGGCTGCTGGTCGCCCATCCCGCCCAGGCCCAGACCACCCAGCCGGCCGCCGCGCCCGCCGACCAGAGCAGCCAGCCGGTGGTCACGGTGACGGCTGAACGGCGCAAGACGAACCTGCAGGCGGCGCCCATCGCCGCCACCGTGGTCTCCGGCGCCCAATTGCAGCAACGAGGCATCCAGACCGTCGACGATCTTCAATTTCACGCCCCGTCGCTGACGGTGGTCGACGCCGGCGGCAGCGTGCTTCTGAACATCCGCGGCCTCGGCAAGGACTTGAACAACGTCCAGACCCCGTCCGGGGTGGTGACCTATTGGGACGGTGCCGCCACCTTCCCGGGCTATTTCCAGAACGCGCCCTATTACGACATCAGCAACATCGAGGTGCTTCGCGGGCAGCAGGGCACCTTCGCTGGCCAGAACGCCGACGCCGGCGCGCTGTTCATCACCACCAACGATCCGCACCTGCACAGCTATTCCGGCGACATCGAGGCGCAGTACGGCAACTACAACGACTATCTGGTCCGCGGCGCCGTCAACATTCCGATCAGCGACACCCTTGCGGCGCGCATCGCCATCAATGGTGAGAACCGCGACAGCTTTTACCAGGTCAGCGGCCCCTGGACGACCTCCGGAGGCCATACGCCGGGCAGCCTGAGCGAGGGCAGTTTCCGGTTGGGCCTGTTGTGGCAGCCGACCGACGCCTTGCGGGTCGTGCTCAAGACCAGCGCCGACTATATCGACAACTACGGCGCCCCGGCCGATCCGGTGCTGGATCCGGCCAATCCGGCCAGACTCAACCCGGAAGACATTTTCCACGTCAGCTCGTTCATCAACGACTACTATGTGACCAAGGATTCCAGGTCGTCCCTGAACATCAGCTACACCTTCAACGACGGCATCGTGCTGAAGTCGATCTCGGCCTATCAGGCCGCCAATCTCTACGAAAACATCGACCTGACCGAGGTCTTCCCCGGCGCCTCGTTCGCCGACAACGCCAACGAACAGATCTACTCCCAGGAGTTCAACCTGATCTCGCCGGACAAGGGGCCGTTCCGCTGGGTCGGCGGCCTCTACTACCAGCACGACTATGTCGAACTGGTCCCGGGCAACGGCAGCACCGGCTTCGACATCGGCGTTCCGCACGGCGCCTTCGACGAGGACCTGCACTACAAGACGCCGAAACAGACCGCCGCCGTATTCGGCCAGGTCAGTTACGACATCACCCCGGCCCTGGAGCTGCAGGGCGGCGCGCGCTACACCTATGAATCCTTCGGGCTTAGCGACACCTTGTTCAACCAGTCCGGCGGCATGACCATTCCGGGCTCGAGCTTCAGCTACAACGCCAACACCAGCGACTCCGGCGTGACCGGCAAGATCGCCCTGAACTGGATGCTGAACCGGGACAATTTCCTCTATGCCTTCGTCGCGACCGGCCGCAAGGCGGGCGGGCTGAACACCCAGCCGCTGAACGGCAATGTGCTGAGCGCGCCGGCGCCGTTCAGCCCGGAAACGGTCACCGACTACGAGATCGGCTGGAAGCCGACCTTCGCGGAAGGCCATGTGCGCGCCCAACTCGACGCCTATTACAACCAATACCAGCACTTTCAGCTGCAGTTCGCCAGCCCGGGCGCGCCCGGCGCCAATGCGCCGATCCGCAATTCCAGCGGCGCCACCACCCTTTACGGCGTCGAGGCCGAGTTGCAGGCGGTCTTCGGCCGGTTCTCGCTGGACGCCGGTGGCTCGTACGAGCACAGCCAACTCGGCGCCTTCGAGGCCCAGGATCCGACGACCGGCGCGACGCTGCATCTGGCCGGCCGGCCGGCGCCGCTGGCCCCGGAATGGACCGCCAATATCGGCGGCCAGTACGTGTACCCGCTGGCCAATGGCGCCAGTCTGACGCCGCGGATCGAATATTCCTACGTCTCGACCCAGTGGGCGACACCTTACGAAGACTTCGGCGACCTGCTGGCGGCCCGCAACCTGATTAACGCCAGCCTGGCCTATGACCAGGGGCCCTATCGCATCACCTTCTACGCCACCAACGCCACCAATCTGCACTACCTGATCGGCACCAACATCGGCCTCCGGTACGCTGGCAGCCCGGCCCAGTATGGCATCCGGCTCGAAGGCCGGTTCTGAGCCGCCGGAGCATCGAACAGCGCGGACGCTGCGTGGATTGACAGGTCCGGATCGCCGCGTGAGGTTCCCACCTCGCCCATCCGGAGGCCGCAATGCAGATCGACGCCGCCAACCCCCTGCGGATCGGCCTGCTCGCCGCCTCCAAGATCGCCGTGCCGGCGGTGATCGCGCCGGCGAACGAGAGGGCCGACGTGGCGATCACGGCCGTCGCCGCCCGCGACCCGGGCCGCGCCCGCGCCTATGCCGAGACCCACGCCATCGCGGCCGTTGCCGAGGACTATGCCGCCCTGATCGCGCGCGACGACGTCGATGTGGTCTATGTCGGCAATCCCATTTCCGGCCACGCCGAATGGACCATCCGCGCGGCCGAGGCCGGCAAGGCCGTGCTTTGCGAAAAAGCCTTCGCGCTCGACGCCGGCGAAGGCCGCGCCATGGTCGCGGCGGCGAAGGCGGCTGACCGGCCCCTGCTCGAGGCCTTCCACTATCGCTTCCACAACGTGATCCGGCGCGCCGAGGCCATCGTGCGTTCGGGCGAACTCGGCCGGCTGACCGGCGCGCACGCGACCTTCGACGCCGTCATCCCTTATTCGGCCGACGAAATCCGCTGGCGCGCCGACCAGGGCGGCGGTGCGCTCGGCGACCTGGGCAGCTATCCGGCGCACGCGCTGCGCACCCTGATCGGCGCCGAACCCGAAGTCACCGCGGCCGGAATCGAGATGTGGGAGGGGGTCGACGCCACCACCTCGGCCGAGCTTCGCTTTCCCGGCGATCTGCGGGCCAGCCTGCACTGCTCTATGGTCGCCGAACGCTTCGACGCTAGCCTGGCCCTGACCGGCGAACAGGGGGAACTCAGCATCCGCAACTTCGTCGGGCCGCAGATGGGCTGTTCGTTCCGGGTGCGGATCGGCGAGCAGACGCGCAGCGAGCCGACCGATGGTCCGACCACCTATGCCGCCCAGCTCGACCACCTGGTCGCGGTGATGCAGGGCGACGCCCCGCCCCTGACCGGCGGCGCGGACGCCATCGCCAATCTCACCCTGATGGACGCCATCCGCGCGGCGGCGTAGCAAGTTTTCAGTTGAATCCCGGGGGAGCCCCTCATGGCGTCCGACGTCACGACCTTGCCGCAAGCCGCCTATCAGGACCCGTCGCGGGCGCTGGAGACCCGGGTCGAGGACCTGCTCGGCCGGCTGACGCTGGAAGAAAAGGTGGCCCTGATGGCCGGCGCGTCGGCCTTCAGGCTGGAGGGGATCGAGCGATTGGGCGTGCCGTCGCTCGGCATGAGCGACGGGCCGACCGGGGTGCGCTCCAACACCGGCCAGATGGCGACGGTGTTCCCCGTGGCCGCGGCGCTGGCCGCCACCTTCAACCCCGACCTGACCCGCGAGGTGGCCGGCGCCATCGCGCGCGAGGCCATCGCGCTCGGCGAACAGGTGATGCTGGCCCCGACCATCAACATCGTGCGCACGCCGCTCTGGGGACGCAATTTCGAGACCTATTCGGAAGACCCCTACCTGACCGCCGAACTGGCCATCGGCTATGTCGAGGGCCTGCAGGGCGAAGGCATCGGCGCCTCGCTGAAACACTATGCGGCCAACAACCAGGAAGAACGCCGCATGGACATCGACGTCGAGATCGACGAACGGACCTTGCGCGAGATCTATCTCTCCGCCTTCGAGGCGACGGTCAAAGCCGCCAATCCGTGGACGGTGATGGCCGCCTACAACAAGCTGCGCGGAACCTATGCCAGCGAGAACGCCTACCTGCTGCAGGACATCCTGAAGGGCGAATGGGCCTACGACGGGGCGGTGGTGTCCGACTGGGGCGCGGTGCACTCGACCGTTGCGGCGGCCAGCCATGGCCTGGATCTCGAAATGCCCGGACCGCCGGTCTATTTCGGCGCCAAGCTGCTCGCCGCGGTGCAGTCCGGCCAGGTTCCCGAAGCGCGGATCGACGATGCGGCGCGGCGGCTGGTCCGGCTGATTTTGCGCTGTGGCCTCTTGGACGGGACCAAGGTCGACGGCGAGCTGCGCAGCGACCGGCACCGCCATATCGCCCGGCGCGCGGCCGAGGAAGCCATCGTCCTGCTCAAGAACCAGGGTGATCTGTTGCCGCTGAATGCCGAGGCCATCAAGGTCCTGGCGGTGATCGGGCCGAACGCCAACTTCATCCGGCTGCAGGGCGACGGCAGCTCGCGCGTCTCCACCGACCGCTGGCCAACGCCGCTGGAGAGCCTGGGCGCGCGCCTGCCGGCGGCCAGGATCATCTACGCCCAGGGCGGCGATGCCGAGCCGGTGCCGCCGCAGGCCCAGGCGCGCATGTTCAGCCCGACCGAGACCCGCGAGGCGCCGGGGCTGAACGCGGAGTATTTCACCAGCACGGATTTCTCGGGCGAGCCGGTGCGCGCCAATCACGAACGCCGCCTGCTGCGCTGGATTTCGACGCGCGGCGCGCGCGGCAACGCCAGCCGCTACGCCGCCCTGCGCTGGAGCGGCTTCTTCTGGCCGGAAAAGGACGGCGCGCATGAGTTCTCCGTGCGCGGCGACGGCCCGTGCCGCCTGGTCGTCGGAGACAAGACCGTGCTCGACATGTCCGATGAGGGCCAGGAGGACTATGACGATCCAACCGGCGTTCCGGCCCTGCGCAAGACCGGCGCCGTCGAGCTCGTCGCCGGGCGGGCCTACCGCTTCAGCCTCGAATACGTCTGGGCCGACGGCCGGCCCGGCGCCGCGTTCGAGACCGTCTCGCTCGGCATGCGCCAGCCGCCCGGCGACATCGAACAGGCGGTCGCCGCCGCCCGCCAGGCCGATACGGCGGTCATCGTGGTCGGCTCCTCCTCGCGGACGGAATCGGAAGGCTATGACCGCAAGAGCATCGAGCTGCCCGGCGAACAGGACGTGCTGATCGAGCAGATCGCCGCGGCCAATCCGCGAACCGTGGTGGTGGTCAACGCCGGGGCGGCCATGGCCATGCCCTGGATCGACAGGGTGGCCGCGGTCGTCCAGGTCTGGCTGCCGGGCGAGGAAGGCCCCGACGCCCTGACCAGCATCCTGCTGGGCGAGGTCTCGCCCTCGGGGCGGTTGCCGGTGACCTTTCCCAAGCGGCTGGAAGACAACCCGGCGTTCGGCTTCTATCCGGGCGGCGACAGCGTCACCTACGGCGAGGGCCTTGGCGTCGGCTACCGGCACTATGACCAGACCGGCATCGCCCCGCTGTTCGCCTTCGGCCACGGCCTGACCTATGGCGAGTTCGCCTATGCCGATCTGGCCGCGCCGCAAACGGCGAAGCCAGGCGCGCCGGTCGCGGTCTCGATCAGGCTGACCAATACGGGCAAGCGAACGGCGGCCGAGACCGTGCAGCTCTATGTCGGCCCGGTGAACCCGTCCAGGCCCACGCCGCCCAAGGCGCTGCAAGCCTTCGCCAAGATCGAACTCGAGCCCGGCGAGAGCCAGACCGTCGCCTTCAGCCTCACCGACCGCGCCTTCGCCCACTACGACGAAGCGCTCGGCCGCTGGGCCGTGGAACCCGGCGCCTACGACATCTTGGTGGGGGCCTCGGCAGTCGATATCCGCCTGAAGGGGCGGGTGGAAATAGGCGAGTGAAGCCTGCGCCTCTTGGACTTCTCCCAGAGGGAGAAGGAGGGGCCCGCGCACGCAAGTGCGCGGGAGGATGAGGGGTTACAGCCTGGACGGGCGGGCACAACTGCTTTTCCGCAGGCGCAGCATTGGCGCTTGAATCGGTGAGGCCGTAACCCCTCA
>DASYAQ010000498.1:0-2570 GCA_036501225.1 Caulobacteraceae bacterium
TCCAGCGTGCGCATGCGCGTCGACTGGTCGAGGTCGCCATGGATGGCCGAGGCGTCGAAGCCGTGGCTGCGCAGCGACTTGGCGACCACGTCGACCTCGGTCTTGCGGTTGCAGAAGACGATGCCGTTCTTGACGTTGGCGGCGCCGACCAGGGCGCGCAGCGCCATCCGCTTGGCGGCGGGATCGGAAGACGGGATGCGCACCAGATGCTGGGCGATGTTCTCGGCCGTGGTCGCCGGCTTGGAGGCCTCGATCCGGGTCGGATCGTTGAGGAACTGCTTGGTCAGCCGGGTGATTTCCGGCGGCATGGTGGCGGAGAAGAACAGGGTCTGCTTCTTCACCGGCGTCAGCTTGAAGATGCGCTCGAGGTCGGGAATGAACCCCATGTCGAGCATGCGGTCGGCCTCGTCGACCACCATGATCTGCACGCCGTTGAGCAAAAGCTTGCCGCGCTCGAAATGGTCGAGCAGCCGGCCGGGCGTGGCGATCAGCACGTCGACGCCGCGATCCAGCTTCTTTTCCTGGTCGCCGAAGGAGACGCCGCCGATGAGCAGGGCCCAGGACAGCTTGGTCCCCTTGGCGTAGCGCTCGAAGGCCAGCGACACCTGGTCGGCCAGTTCGCGGGTGGGTTCGATGACCAGGGCCCGCGGCATGCGCGCCTTGGCGCGGCCGGCCTTCATGGTCTCGATCATGGGCAGGGTGAAGGCGGCGGTCTTGCCGGTGCCGGTCTGGGCGATGCCCAACACGTCGAGGCCGGCGAGGGCGACGGGGATGGCCTGGGCTTGGATGGGCGTCGCGGTGGTGTAGCCACTATCGGCGACGGCCTTAAGGGTCTCGGGGCTAAGCCCCAGCTCTGAAAATTCGGTCATGCTCTATGTTGAAAAAGGCGGGCGGGAGAGGCCGCGACTCTGCGCTTCGATCCCCGCCTCAATTACGCCGATACATAGGGCGGGGAAGGGGAAAGTCAATCAAAGAGCCGATTGGGGGCGTATTGAAGCGACTGTTCGGCGGCTCTAACATCGCGTCATGGCCGAACTCAGATTTGGGCCCTCGCACTGCAGACTTCTCCCAGAGGGAGAAGGAGGGCCCCGCGCGCCGTGCGCGGGGGAGGATGAGGGGTTACGCCCTCACCGATTCAAGCTCTAACACAGCGCCTGCAGAAGCGTCAGACCGTCGAGGCTGTAACCCCTCATCCTCCCACGCACACGGCGCGCGGGCCCCTCCTTCTCCCTCTGGGAGAAGTCTAGGATGCGCGCTTCAGCCCGGTGATCTCGCGCGCGTGCGGACAGCCGAGCGGCCGGTAGGAATAGAACAGCGCCCGCCAAGCGGTCGGTCAGCGTGCTGGAGTCTATCTCATTTCGACGACAGTCGGTCGGTCGCAGCGGCTTGGCCTCGGGCGCCGCGCCGACCTATGCTCGGCCAGCCAGATCAGCGGATCAGATCCCGTGCCCTCAGTTCAAAGCCAGCCCGTCGCTTCCAAGCTCACCCGCGCGGCGATCTTCATGGTCGCGACGATCAACGCCGGGCAGGCGCGTGACGATGCAGTCCGGAACTTGTGCGGCAAGCTTTCCGGCCTCCTCCGCGCGGTGGGGTTTCGCGCGCTCGACGGCGAGCTGTCCTGCGTCATGGGCTTCGGGTCCGACGCCTGGGACCGGCTGTTCGGGGCGCCGCGGCCCACGGACCTGCACCCTTTTCGCGAGATTGTCGGGGTCCATCACGCCGTCTCGACGCCGGGCGACATCCTGTTTCACATCCGCGCCGGGCGCATGGACCTGTGTTTCGCCCTGGCCAGCCAGATCATGGCGCAACTCGACGGCGCGATCGCGGTCGTCGATGAGGTGCACGGCTTCAACTACTTCGACGATCGCGACCTCGTCGGCTTCGTCGACGGGACGGAGAATCCCGTCGGGCAAGCCGCGATCGACGCCACGACGATCGGCGCGGAGGACGCCCGCTTCGCCGGCGGCGGCTATGTGGTGGTGCAGAAGTATCTCCACGACCTGAAGACCTGGAACGCCCTGCCGATCGAGCGGCAGGAAGCGATCATCGGCCGCACCAAGCTCGACGACATCGAGCTCGACGACGCGGTCAAGCCGAGCTCGGCGCACAACGCCCTGACCACCATCGTGGAGAACGGCGAGGAACTGGATATCGTGCGCGACAACATGCCGTTCGGCGAGGTCGGGAAGGGCCAGTACGGCACCTATTTCTGCGGTTACGCCCGCTCGCCGCACCGGATCGAGCAGATGCTCGAAAACATGTTCATCGGCCGCCCGCCCGGCAATTACGACCGGCTGCTGGATTTCAGCCGCGCCATCACCGGCGGCCTCTTCTTCATCCCCACCGCGGACTTCCTGGACGGCTTCGGATCCTAGAGCGCGGCATGTTCGTGTTTTTCGTGATCGCGGGGCCGCGCCCCGGGGCGCCGGCCGCCTTGGTCCCTAGACGTCCAAATCCGCCGTCGCGAACGAGGCGTTCTCCTGGATGAAGCGGAAGCGCAGTTCGGGCTTGCGGCCCATCAGGGTTTCGACCAGCGCCTCGACCGCCTCCTCGGCGCGGGGCAGGGTGAC